>JADFZZ010000035.1 GCA_015232315.1 SAR324 cluster bacterium
CTATCTGGATCTTGATTTCATAATTGGACATAGGATTCTCGCATCAAAAGGTTCTTTTTGGGGGAAAATAACGCAAAATCCAGTGTATTCCTGTTCTACAACATATTCAAATCACCTGCACAGCTCGCAAAGTTTTTCAGAGTTGATATAAACAAGACGCGTATATTTGATTAACCAAACAGGGGAGATGATTATGAAACGATTATACTTATGGATGGCGTGTCTTTTGATTCCCACATTGATTTATGCTGTGGGTGGTGGGGATGACACAACACGGCCAACAGTAACCGCCATAGAACCTGCCAGCAATGCATCCATTGATATTTTCACAGACACGATTCTTGTAAGGTTCAGTGAGTCCATGGATGTTGATTCGTTGAACACTAACACAATCCGCTTGATGCGTGGCACAAGTCAGGTGCCAGCTTCGCTCAGTTATAACGAGGCGGCCCCCTCCGTTGTGATCACATTAAACTCCGCTCTGGAGTTTTCTACGCAATATTCTGTGATTGTCACCACAGGCGTGATGGATGAAGCCGGCAATTACATGGCGTCAAAGCACACCAGTTCGTTCACCACCGTGGCAAATCCTCAGGAAAGAATTCCCAAAGTGTCACCTTACAGCAAACCCGGGGTGACAGATAACTATTGTCTGGCCGATGTGAAACGCGCGTTTCTCGGATTGCCGGATGATAAAGAGGGAGTGCCTTATACCGTCAGACTGCAAATGACAGAAGACGAACTGGAACCCACTTCCTTTCACCATTTTCAGGGCTTTGGCAGAGTTCATTCCGCAGACAATCAATTCGCCTATTTTGTGGGAGCCCTGAGTCTGGATTATGACGGAGATCTGGTTCTATGGAAACACAGACATAATGGAACAACAGGAGCATTGGGTCAATCTGAAGGTCCTGAAAAGGACGACGCGGCAGTGTATTGGGGGGGATTTGTTCCTACCTATTCCAAACGAGGGATGGTCGGCGCACCCTATAATCATCCAAGCGGATTGCAGACGATCGGTAAATACGCACTGATCCCCGCTGACAACTGGTGCGGTCCGCATGCGCATCCGCCACTCACAGGGGGTTCTACGGTTGCCTGCTATGACACGGTTCCTCAAAATGTCCTGCATTTGTGGGATCTTGGCGATCCTTACCATCCAAGACTGGCAAAAACCCTCTGGACTGATCCCACATTGAATGGCCTGGGAGGAGGAATCACTCGTATGAAAGATGGCCGTTACCTTGCCATGATGGGACTTCCCAATGATGATGGAAGAGTGATTTTCCTGAAGTCCAAAGGAACAGACCTTGAAGGCGAATGGTTGACAGCCCCCTATTGGAGTTGGAAAAATGGAGATCCCAATTTTGTTTCCGGGGGTGAGGGTGTTTGGAAGAAAAAACAGAATTTCAATCTGCTGTCTCAATGCGATGGCAAGACATTCCTGATGGTGTTTGATAACAACAATGCCATTGGTACCGGCAAGGATGAAATTTATCTGTATCAGGTTGATATGACCGATAATGATTCCAGCAGTGACACTGGAATCATCAAACTCACCGATGGGCAATATCGGCACATGAATTGTGGTGGAGATTTTTATACCAACAATGGCTACTGTAATTTCAAGGCCTCTGGAACCTCCTATGTCACCGACAATGGACAATTGCTCATTTATGGAACAGGTCATGACAATACGGGCAATCGTTATCCCGGCGATGAACAGGCAGGAATGAAATTTATGGAATGGGCCTCAACGACAGAAGGCTATGTTTCAGGAAATCGCTCTTGTGGAAAAGGCACAGGCCGAACGGCCTGGCTTGAACTTTATGAACATGATTCTTTTGGTGGAAAAATGGTGTTGCAAAACTATTCCGCGACCAAAGTCAACGCCTCAGCCCTTACAACCTTTGCCAGCAGTTCGTTTGGCAAAAACGCCAGTTCCCTGAAATGGTGCGCTCCGCTAAATTGCAAGATCAGGGTTTACAAAAAAAGCGAGGAAAGTAAAAACCGGGATCTGGAAGGGAATTCCTCATTTTCCAGTCTGGAGAATGTATTCTGGCTCAAGAACGGTCAACAGGCTTATGATTACATCCTGGGGGTTCAAAAAGGGACTGACTGGATGAATGATGATCTGGAAAATGTTGAATTTTTTGGTGAAAGCTGTGGCTTGAAATGACAGCGTTTGTCTGTTGAAGCTGATGTGGATCATATACTGTTCACGTTGTTATGAGCTTTTAACGCCAATTCAAAAAATTTAAACTACCCATCATCTCCATATCAACATATTGTAATTATTACATAATATTAAATCATATCCACTTTCAATACGTTTTTTTCGCAAATTTATCCATCCGGATGCCAACAAGAGTGCTGCGTCTCAACTTAGAATTGATTAGGTTTGTTTCAGATCACAACGATCTCGCACCAGCAAATATTCAACCACCCTCATTAAAGGAAACACCATGGAAAAGTATGATGCAATCATTCAAAAAAGTTGGTCAGACAGCAGTTTCAAATCCCGTTTGATTGAAAACCCCAAGGCCACTTTCAGTGAAATGGGATATGATTTTGGCAAGATGGATGTTCGTGTATTCAATGACACTACAGATACCGCGCATTATGTTTTGTTGAGTTCAGAACAGGCCGCGCTGGTGAATCTGGATAATGATCCGGTGATTGGAAAAGTGACCAAACGAGCCTTGACTGACGCTGACTATAAAAGCAGACTGCTGAGTGATGCATCCTCTGCGATCCGTGAAGTTCTTGGAGTTGAACCACCACAAAACATCATTGTGCATGAAAACACCTCGGATATCCTGAATATTGTTCTGCCCAATGATCCAAATGGAGAATTGAGTGATTCCGATTTATCAATGGTGGCTGGAGGAAAAGGTCTCAACATCAATTGTGAAACCATAGGCAACGCGACTACAGGCGCTGGTAATCTGATGTCCAAAGTCGGCAGTTACTTGCCAGGTAATTTCGGTGGAATGTTCAGCTCACTTGGGCCAATTCTGACGGGTGGTGGTAGCATGGTCGGTAAAGCTTCAGGTTTCCTTGGCTTTATGGGCATGTAACATCATTTGAACAATTGCATCCAACTGCTTGAAGGCGTTAATCTTGATGGAGGTTAACGCCTTTTTTTATTCTGAATCCAGGTTCAGAGTCATGTGAATTCGAGGGGTGTAATTGAACCCCAGGGAGATACTCAGGCGGGATACTACAAACGAATTGTGAATCACTTCATCTGCGTTTTTACCTTCAGGCATCAACCAGATCTTGTGCCTGTCCAAAAACGAATAATCCTTCAATATTTCATGGACATCGGCTTCGTTGTTGACGACAAACTTGAAATAGGCGTTTTCGTTAACATTCATATAGAACAGAACCTCTTCTTTGATCCTCCGATCCTGTCGTTCACCTGAATTTGATAACTTGGGAGAGCAGGAGTAAATGATCCGCATTTTTTTCATGTGTTCATTGGGCAAAATAGTCGCATTGGTTTCCAGTGTCACACGTCTATAACGCCTGACGCAGATTGCTAAAAAATCCAGAAAATCATCATTGTTTTGCCAAAGCAGAGGCTCACCTCCTGAGATCACACATCCCATCCAGCCCGAATTTTCTGGAATCATTTTAATCAATTGTCCCATGTCATAGGAAATCCATTGATCTTTGAATTGTGTGTTCCAGGAATATTCTGTGTCACAAAAGGCACATTGCAGATTGCACAGGGACATCCGGAAAAAGGAAGAGGGTTCCCCCAGATATTTTCCTTCCCCTTGCAACGTGTTGGGAATGATTTGACAGATTTTCATTTTGGCGTCTTTGGCTATCAATTTTCCTCGTTGATTTAGTATCTTGGCAATTCACATTTATAGTCACACCAGCAAAAATCCGCCATCCACATTGAGCCAGGTTCCAGTGGTATAGGATGCGGCATCGGACACAAGATACAGGGCGGCACCAGCCATTTCTTCAGGTAGGGCAACTCTGCGCATCGGAATATGGGGCATGACCTGTTTGAGGATGGCCTCATTCTGAACCAGTGCGGACGCAAATTTTGTATCGGTCAAACCCGGCAGGATGGCGTTGACTCTGATGTTGAACGCCGCACAATCCTTGGCAAAAGCTTTGGTCATGGAAAGAATGGCGGCCTTGGAAATGGAATAGATGCCCTGCATATCACCCGGAATCACACCATTGATGGACGCAATATTCAGAATGCTCCCGCCTTTGCCTGATTTCATCAGTTTGGCGGCTTCAACAGACATGTAAAAATATCCGCGGATATTCACTTCAAGTGTTTTTTGAAACGCATCAATCGGTGTGTCCAGAATGTGTCCGAAATACGGATTAGCGGCAGCATTATTGACCAGAATATCCAGTTTTCCATGCTTTGCGCTGATCGTCTGAAACACCTGCTGGATCTGCTCCATTTCCCCAATGTGACACGGCAATGCTTCTGCGGTTCCACCGTCTTTGATAATATCATCAACAACTTTCTGGCATCCATCCAGTTTTCTGCTGGAGACAATCACATGCGCACCCTGTGAAGCCAGCAAATGAACAATGGCTTCTCCAATGCCACGGCTTCCTCCCGTAACCAGTGCGATTTTACCTGTCAGATCAAACGGATTTTTTTTCATAGTTTCAGCTCCTGTGATTATCGGTAGGTCACCCGTTCAGGGTGATGTTCCAGATGAGAAAAATTGTTGAAATACCATAAACTGACTCGGTCTCTGCCAAATTTCACAGCGGTGACCGACGAATTCACAATAACCTGATTCATTTTAAAAGTTTCCGTGGCGGAAATATTCAATAACAAGCCGCACATCACACTGATCACACCGCCAGAGGTGAAGGCCAGAATATTTTTGGATGATCCTGAATTATCCATCATGGTAGTCAACGCGGTTCGGCACCGTTCCCTGAAAGTTTGCCATGATTCGGGATAATCAGCGTCGAATTCACCAGAGGCCCAGCGTTCCAACGCTTTTCCAAAAGCAGTTTCAAAACGTTGCGAAGTTGAACCCTGGGGATCACTCAAAATTGCTTCCCATTCGGCCCTTTTTTCAGAATCATTGTTCAGGTAACACTGGACCACTTTCCGATGATCAAATTCATTCAAGAGGGAATTTTCCTGCACATCAGGCCAGAACAGTCCTTTTTTGAGAAATTCGGCACCCAATTCACGGGCTGTCCCGGACTGTCGTTTCATGGTTCCTGAAAAAACCGTGTCCGCCTTCATGGCTTTTTCTGACAAGTGTCGGCCTAATTCACGAGCTTGCCATAATCCCGTTTCTGAAAGTTTGTCATAATCAGGCTGTCCAAAAGAGGCCTGACCATGCCGGATCAAATATAAAACACTCATAAAAACTCTCAGTGACCAGCCTGCTCAATCAATCGCAGACATCGTTTTTCAAAATAATTAACAACCTGACCAAAGGATTGAAACCGGTTGTCTTTGGTTTGACCATGAAAAAACCGATAATAGATCTGTTGCGCGATCACGGCCAGACGAAACAATCCATATATTTCATAAAAGAGGAAATTGCTGATATTAAATCCCATTTGCTGGCAATAATAGTCCACCACTTCTCTGCGTGTCAGCATTCCGGGCAAATGAGTCGGTTGAAGTCTGAGGTTGTGATAAGCCTTGTCATCATCGGCCTGAACCCAATAAGCCAGACTGTTGCCGAGATCCATCAACGGATCACCAATCGTAGTCATTTCCCAATCCAGCACACCAATCACAGCCATCGGATTGTCAGGATTGAGGATCACATTATCAAACCTGAAATCATTATGAATCACACATTGGCGTACCTCAGCGGGTTTATGCTCATCCAGCCATTGCATGACCTGTTTATAATCGGGAACATCTTCGGTTCTGGCATTGATATAACGCTGACTCCAGCCACTGATCTGCCGATCAATGTATCCGTCTCCACGACCCAGACTATCCAGCCCTGTTTCGACTGGATTTAATTTGTGCAGTTCAATCAGTTTATCCAGCACCTTGAGACAAAGCTGACGCACCTGAGCCTGTGAAAACTCCAGTTCGGCAGGCCAATCTTTTCTGAGAATAATTCCATTGATACGTTCCATGACATAAAAATCACTTCCCATGATTTCTTGATCTTCACATAAACCAATCATTCCGGGCACACAGGGATAATATTTTTTCAGGGTGTTCATTACAGAATATTCCCGTTTCATGTCATGGGCGGATTTGGCCTTTTTTCCAAAGGGCGGTCTGCGCAACACCATTTCCCGATTATCATATTTGAGAAGATACGTCAGATTGGACGCACCACCGGGAAACTGTTTGATTGTCAATTGTCCTTGAAGTCCTTCCACTTGCTGATTCAGCCAGTTGTCAATTTTTTCAAGATCCAGTTCTTCACCTTCCCGAATTGAAACGGCCTGATCGTTCAGTGTCTCATTCATGGTTTGAGCTCCTGTTGAAGGGTTATCGGGGAATATATTTTGCCAGTTCAATTTTAGCGATCAAATGACGATGGACCTCATCGGGGCCATCAGCCAGCCGTAGAGTTCGGATACCGGCAAACAGAGAGGCCAGAGGAAAATCATCCGTCATACCGGCCCCACCATGAATCTGCATGGCCTGATCCAGAATCATCTGAGCAACATTCGGTGCGACGACCTTGATCTGTGAAATTTCACTCATGGCTCTTTTTGTGCCAACCGTATCAATCATCCATGCCGCTTTGAGCGTCAGCAATCGGGCCTGATCTATGGCCATGCGGGCGTTTGCCACAAGGTCTCGATTTCCCCCCAGGTCAATCAGATTCTTTTTGAAGGCGGTTCTTGATACACCACGTTTGCAAAGCAGTTCCAGCGCTTTTTCAGCGGTACCAATAGCTCGCATGCAATGATGAATTCGCCCTGGTCCAAGTCGGCCCTGAGCGATCTCAAATCCACGCCCCGGTCCTGCGATGATGTTTTCTACAGGAACCCTGACATTGGTGAAACTAACTTCGCCATGACCAAAAGGAGGATGTACTTCGCCAAATACCGGCAACATCCGTTCTATTTTGACACCAGGTGCGTCTTTGGGAACCAGAATCATGGAATGTCTGGAATGCGCGGGTGCGTCCGGATTGCTCAAGCCCATGAATATCAGAATTTTACAGTTTGGATGTCCAATCCCGGTGCTCCACCATTTCCGGCCATCACACACCACTTCATTGCCTTCAATTCTTGCCGTTGCCTGCATATTGGTGGCATCTGACGAAGCAACTCCAGGTTCCGTCATACAAAATGCTGAGCGAATTTTGCCTTCCAGTAAGGGTTTGAGCCATTGTTCTTTCTGGGCTTCAGAACCATACTTCACCAGCACTTCCATGTTCCCGGTATCGGGTGCGTTACAATTAAATATTTCAGGAGAAATCAGAGAGTGGCCGGTGATTTCCGCCAGCGGGGCGTATTCCACATTACTCAGCCCCGGGCCATATTCTTCTTCAGGTAAAAACAGATTCCAGAGTCCGGCATCCCGGGCGCGTTCCTTGAGTTCCTCCATGATGGCAGGTTGTATCCAGGGACTTTCTCCGGCATACAATTGTTCAAAGTAGGTTTTTTCGTTAGGAAGTACCCATTCTTTCATGAATGAGGTCATTTTCTTGATGTATTCACTGGCTCGTTCTGAATGTCCAAAATCCATACATTTCCTCAAATTTGAAGGTTAAAGGTCAAGGTGAGTCAACCCCTTGTTCTTTGGAAGTGAACCTTGATCCCGGATGAGGACAACACTAAAACGGTATGAGGGATTAGTCAAATGAAGGGTTTTCATGACAAGTCATCAATTTGAAGCATAGTTAAATGAATGTTTTTATCATTTCACCATTTCCATTCACCAATCACAGGAACGTCTGAGGGTTCATAGTTTACAGCAGTCCATTTTTCTGAAAAATAATCATCCTGGGTCCAGTATGGGGGATGGTGATAAATCAAGCCGGTCAGTCCATAAAAAGTGACTGCCAGCAGGGAGCTGAACAAGGCCTGACTTTGATACCCGGTCCGGGATGCCTTGTTATCGGCTCTGAAGGACAGGGTATTGCTCTGCAATGCCATTGCTGTGAACACAAATCCTAAGGCTCCTGTTCCTGCCATCATTGATATTTTGCAATCCATCGTGTTCAGTTCGTCCTCCGCTTTGACTGCGGACATTTCCAGTGGTCCCAGTTGCAGTTGCTCACCGGACGATTTTTCCGGAGTCCACCTCAACCGGAAACGCAACACATCCCCGTGAAATTCATAGGCCAGGGTCAGAGTTCCCTGTTTTGTGGGCTGAAGTTCTGCGGGATCAGGCTGTGGAGCATAACGCACTTTAAGATTGGACTTTGCGAATTCCTGCTGGAGATCCGGGAGAACATGAATCCTGACCAGATACTGCTCATTGGCAGAGGCTTTCGCGCAATACCAGGAAGTTGGCGCAAGGGGTTCAAGCCTCACAGTGAAGGGTTCCGATATTTGTTCTGATTGTTGTTTAATGTGAGTTGCCATGGTTTGCGCCATCCAGGAAATTTCCGGGACAGGTGCGGCTTCAAGGGTTGCCATCCTGAAAAAAAGGCAGGCTGACAGCAGTAGCATTGGCCCGGGAGAGATCGCTTGAAAGCGGTATTTATTCTTCATCATCAGACCTGATTCGATAGGTTTTGTTCTTTGGTATTGTAGGCGCAGACCTGTGTGTCTGCATGGGATGTGGGCGAACACACAGGTTCGCCCCTACAATTTGTGGCCTAAAATGTTAGCAACCCCATTTTGTCGTTTGATGGGTCTGGATTTATTGAACAAAGGTATAATACATCAGATATTTAATCCGGAACATCACGAGTCCGAAACTTGTCAGACTGCCAGCCAGTCCTGCCATCAGGTAGCCATAACCATAAAGCCAGGGATTATCAAGTGTCCAGAAGGTTCCCAATACATTCACGATCAGATAAACCAGTCCTGTCCAGAGCAGTTCCTTGCGGCAGTCAAAATAGGCCAGCACAATATTGAGCAGGGAAAACATCATGTGCAATATCGCCGCGACGAGACCGATTCGCATGACAGGCCACTGCTCCCAACTGAAATGAAACACGGGCACCAGCCAAGGTGATAAAAAAATCAGGCCTGAGGTCAGCGCCAATTGAAAGATCAGGGCACGTTTCCCGTTATTCAACAGATTCAATACCATGTCATTCCGGGCATGTTTCAACACCATGTAGGGAACTTTCCGGTCAATCAGATAATAAAATCGGCGATAACCGTCATAAAAATCCGTTTCAATGATCATCACAAAAAACGCCATGACCGGTAGAACCGTCAGATAGGCGATAAACATGGAACCATCATAGATTGGAAACACTTTGAGATAGCCGAGGGTGTTGAAACCTTCATGGAACCAGAAAATCAGTTTGTCGATCCATAATCCCAGAATCATGACCAGACTGGCAAAAAAAAGAATTTTGTAGCGTGAATGCGCTTTTAGAATACTCCAGTCGGGTTTGAGGGAACTGTTGAATTCTACCAGGATGCTGAGAACCAGCATGAACACGATGATGCTGATGCCAAGACAAAGTCCGGTTAGAAAGCCATCACGGCCCAGAATTCCGCCAATATGCAGTGACAGCGGAATCGCCACCAGAAAGCCGATCAGAAACGCCCAGACAATGCGCATATATTCCTTGAGTGCGGAAATGAACAGCATGGTCATCCACATCTGCCCACACAGAACAAACAGGGCCAGACACAACATAGAGGAATATAACGGCAGGTGAAGCAAATAAACCGCGGGAATCCCGGGGATCAGACACAACAGGAGGGTGAGCAGCATGGTCGCTGAAAAAATACCGGGGATTTTTTCCACTTCACCGCCATACAGACAGTCTGACACCAAACGGGTGATCACCCATTGGGAACCAGACGTGAAAATCATGGAAAACGCAAACGCGTACACCGCGACGCCCATGAACTCAATCATGACTTTTTCACTGGTCAGGATCTTGCCAAAGGAAGAAATCACAGAAAGCGAAATCACGGCAAACAACCAGGGACCTGAAGTCACCAGCGCAGTGTAGAAAAACGCTGAAACCTTGGATTGCGCGGAATCTTCATTCAGTAATTTTTTTAGATCAAACCCGATCCCTGCCATAGTTTGTCATTCACTCAAGAGTTGGTAGTGGAAAGGTAAATTTTACGGTAATGATTGTAAAAAATTGGCATGTCATAATACTCTTTCATCCTCTGTTTGCCTGCCTCACCCAGCCTTTTAGCCAGAGATGGTTTCTGCAGGATCGACACGATAGCACTGGCGGTTGAGTCTGGAGACGCCAGGCCGGTGATGATCCCTCCGGGTCCCAGTGACTTGTCTTCATCACGTCCTTCCAGCAACTCCCGACAGGCGCCCACATCCGAGGCCACACAGGGAATTCCCAGACATTGGGCTTCGAGGATCACCAGGGGTTGTCCCTCACTCAGACTGGTCAGCACCATGACACTCAGTTTGGGATAGTATCTTTTCAGATCCACGTTCCCGGTATAGGTCAGAAGGTGATCAATTTTCAGACTTTTCGCCAGTTGTACACATTCTTCATAATATTTTTTATCTTCTTCTGTGGGGCCCATGATCCAAACCTGAATTTCAGGAATCACCCGGACAACGAGAGCAATTGCTCTCAAAAAGGTCTTTACATCCTTGATTGGAACCACCCGGCCCACAAAGCCGATCACAGGGGGGGTCTGAGGATCAGGGGTCAATTGGCTCATTGTTGAATATTCCACACCATTGGGAATCACTTTCAGTTTTTCCACGGGCGCCCCGTCATCCATCTGCAAACGCTGATTTCCCGTAAACAGTGTGATGATCTGTTCAGCCTGATCGTAACACATACGGGACATCACTCTGAAGGAATCAATCCAGATTTGTTTGAAAGTGTCCATTTCCTGTTCCGCATTGAATCTGTTTTTGGATTTTTCAAAAATCCATGAGGCCCGCGAAATCTCGATTTTACGTTCCTTGCTGTAGATCCCATGTTCCGTCACAATCATTGGCCGTCCCGTGAGGATTCCTGCTCTGGCCGCCAGCAAGCCGGCATAGCCTGTAGAAACGGTGTGATACATCCGGCACAGGGGCACTTCTGCCGCTATCGTGGTCAAGATTCCTGCATGGAGATATTTCCAGGTCCAATAATAATCCAGAAAAGAGGCTTCAGGATTGCGGATGTGATTCAGTTGTACAATGGAGTTCCATACCGCCTTGGAATGAAATACTGAGGGAATATTCCATTCTTTTTTATGAAATTGAGCCACCACTTGTTCAAATTCATCCTTTCCCAGAGTGGGATTGTCCGAATCAACGACAAACGGCATGTTCATGTGAAAATTCCAGGATGAGGACAGGGCCTCACGGGAAGGCGGTTGTTTCATCAGGGGTTTTTCAAACAGGGAGGGATCCTGAAGATACACTTCATGGATTCCTGTCACATTGGCTGGAATGGGGTATTTGGGTTTGCGTTCCTGTTTGTCAGGCAACAGCAGGACAATGCTGTAGGTGAACTCCTTCAGTCCATTGATCAGGGAATGCACCCAACTGCTCACACCACCGGGCACATAAGGATATGTTCCTTCAAGGATAAGACAGATATCCGCTTCATATTGCGGTTGTTCCCCGGTATGCATGCGATGTCCTGTTAAATCAATTGAAGATGTGCGCCTTGATCCGCCTCCAGAATCTGGCTTTCAAACGCCCAGAAATTGAGGGAATCCTGGAGTTGTGGAGTCCATTCTTCCACGTCCTGTTCAGTGACACAGGAAAAGGCAAAAGATTGCAGTTCCTCGTATTGCCGTGCGGCAAAATAGGCTTCCGCAATCCATGAAATAAGAAGATTCGATTGTGGATTATTTTGGTATCCCGCCAACAATACTTCCAGAGCGTCTTGTGTCTGTTTGTTCCGCAGGAGCAGACGTCCGAGTTTATAACTGGCGTCTTCATGTCCGGGCACATGCTTCAGAAATTTGCGATAGGTTTGTTCGGCTTCTTCCCTGAAATTGTGTGCCACATCCGCCGCGGGTAATTCCCAGAAATAATATTCATCCAGCATTTCTGCCAATTCCATGGTCAGTTCATGATTTTCAGGATCTTCACTTATTTTTTTCCGAATATCCTCGAAAGTTTTCTGAAACATATCATTGAGTTGGATCAGTCCACTTGCCGAATAATACCGAATATCCGGATTACGGTCCAGGAGTCCGCCCTTGAGCAGTTTGACGGACATTTTACCTGGATGCTGGATCAATTTATCCACCACACTTTGCTTGAGGCGAACATTGTCGCCTTTCATGATATCCACAAACGGCAGAACCTGATAATCGCTGTCATCTTTCCAGAAATTTTCTGACAGTTTGTATTTGAATTTGTCTGTGGTTGTGATTTTAACTTCCAGAATATTTTTTTTATATTCCTCAACGCTTCCCGGTTTGCTTCTACCTAAAAAAATGACCGTACACAAGGCACCGACTGTGGCAAACACTCCGGTGAAAGGAACAATCAGCAGATAATATTGATAAAATCGATCTGTGAAATGAACAGGTTTCCACCGCCAGGCCAATATTCCCGGAAGCAAAGGCGGAAGCAGATGTGCCTGAATCAGATTCCATGGTTCAGGTAGAACCCATAAACCTGTGCCCTGCAGAATTCCTGTAACCAATAGCATCAAAAAACATCTCATTTTCCAGCCTGTTTTGCGATATTGGCAATCATGTCATTGAATCGGTCAGCACCAGTTCCCTGAATTTCCCAAACCAGGGGGTGGTTGAATAAAGATTGATCCTGACTTTCCAGTACATTCCATTCCAGGAGCAGGACTTCAAAGTCATTGTCTTCAAATGGTTTGAATTCAAAGCCGATCAATTCCCTGAGACAGCGCATGATGGCGACATTGGCACCTTGATGTTCTGTATACGGTTGAATGATGGCAAACTGATAATCCTCAAACTCTACACGTGCGACCAGATCCTCATCACGGAATTGAAACAGCAGAATACGCGCGACAATACTCAAAACAGTATTCTGAATGGTTTCAGTCATATCCTGAAACCGGACAATCTTCACCAGGGTCAGAGCAGTCTTCAACTTATAGCGTTGTGTCAACCTGATTTCACGTTGCAGACGTTCCTTGAAATACGCATAGGTAAACGTCTCCGTGAGTGGATCCCTGATCTGTCGTTCCTGACTCACACTGAAACGCCAGGCATTGTCAATGGCCCGCATCATCCAGTCGGCGAGGATCTCCAGCATTTTGGCTGTCGAGGCATTCAGTTCCAGAAAAGACAGTTTTTCAATTTTGATCATCCCATACAGATGTTTGTTTTGATCAATGAGGGGCGAGACCATGATAGAATTATCAATGTCCCTCAAATCCTGCGGCATCAGAATTCGCATTTGGCGTATGAGTTGTTGATACAGCGGACTGCTGGAATTGTAGTTATCCGGATATTCCTGCAAACTATGCCAGCCGATTTGTGAAATGAACATCAATTGATCTTCCTGATGCAGATAAAAAGAACAGGCCTGTGCCCGTAAATATTCCTTGAGCAACACAGGGATTTTCTGAAAGATCTGTTCTTTCTGCAGACTGCCCAGACTTTTAGAAGCTTCATAGAGCGTCAAGATGGTATCTTCACGGGAAACCACCTTTTTTTCCAGATTGAGGTTGGCTTCAATCAAACGCTGACGGTCGGTTTCAATGTCCTCAATCTGCTGATGAAGTGAATCCAGATCCTTGAAATTATCAGAAATCAGGTTTTTTTGCCGGCGGTTGATAAAACCAAGCAGAGCGCCACCTGATACAAAGGCAAAGGGTGAAAACGCCAGCACCATCAGTTCCATGGGTTGAATGTCTTTCAGCTCAGCCCAGTTCAGTGTCAATCCCCCAGCAATGATTCCCGTGACAATGCCTGCCACCGGACCATACATCAGCGCCAGACTGATGACCACCAGCCAGTAGGGATGCGGAGACAATTCACCAAGACTCATGTGGAGACTGTGGAGATAAATTTCCACCAGTTCAAAGGCCAGAAAAAACAGGGGGATTTCCACCAGATAAATTTTTGCCACAGGAAATTTTTGAAAAAACGCTTTCATAAATCTTTATCCTGCTTGATGGCGATTTGCGGCACCGTCACATGGGGGTCGAGATCCACATACCAGCTATCATTCACTCGATTCACGGTGCGGACACCGATGGATCCGGACAAATCCACACTGCCGGAATCCAGACGGAAATTATTGAGTGTTCCCCGCTCATGAATCGAAAACACACCAGGTTTGGATAACTCGATACGTGTACTGATAAAACCCCGGACAGTTTGCGCGTATTCTGACGGAAACAGGTAACTCAGCGACTGTTGTTGAGTCCAGTCATAAACGGCCTGGAGCGACCCCAGCGAGGACACTTTGTCGGCAATGTATAGATGATAATACACGTTGACCGGTTTGACACGCAGGGGTTTTTCAGTGTTTTCAAAGGTCTGGATCACTGCCCGGAATCCGAAAAAATTATCGGTCCAGTTTTTGGTATACAGGTTTTCATTGGAAGACCCGGTAAAGATCTGCCAGTAATGTCCCATGTTTCTCATGAGCGCCGAGACCGAGGTGTAAGAGGGAAACTGATAATCCTTTTTGGTATCGCCGCCATTGATATTATCGAGACCCAGGCGTTCGGCCCGTGCAAACGCTTCTTCAGGAGGTGTGGTGTTGCCACTCCAGTAAACCATCTTCACTTTTTTCCCGGGCGGCATCAGATGCTCATTCATCCATTCCACGCCGTCATCCAGTTCACGTTCCAGGCGCCAGGTTCCTTCCGGTGAATAGGCGGAGGTTCTCAGCGAACCCTTCCAGTTGAACGGATGTGTCAACAAATGCGTGGCGGCCTCCACATGCGGCATGTTGTAAATGGTTCGTGCCAATTCCTGTAGTTTCGGTGTTCCCCACCAGTCCGGATGCAGATCGCCCACAATCAGGGAAAAACCAAGGGGAATTTTGTCATACGGCTTCAGAATTTTTTCAATCAGCACTTCCACAGAATATTTGTTTGAATCCACTTCACTGATATTCCTGAAACCATCACCGTCAATATGAAAAAAAGCGACCCGCTTTCCTGCGGATGTCGTGACATCCGGCACAGGATAAGCCGGTTTCATCAGGGTTTTGATGAACAGAAACGGATTGATGAGCCATTGCTTGCGGAAAGGCGGATCCACTTCAGAATAAACAGCAAATCCAGTGGCGACATACCCACCTTTGGGAGCTATGGAAACAGCACTGCTTTCACTGGAATTATCCAGCAGATAGCCAAGTTTGAGATAGGTGCGGACCTGATCATTGAAAGGTATCAGTTGTTCATAATCAGGATAGGGTGGAACCAGTTTTCTTTCAAAATTGAGCATCTGAGGATCCGCTTCCAGAATCTTAACCCGTCCACCAGCAGGGAAATAGACATCCCTATAATCCAGATCAACGAGCGCGTACAATCGTTTTTTCAGTGCCAGCAATTTCTGTTGTTTCACGGGATCATCCTGTTCATGCCTGAATCCGGCACGTCCAATCAGAAGAATTTTTTTACCTGCTTCAACCTGAGCTTCCATCCAGTTCACATAGGCTTCCGGATCTGGCATTTCGTCAAAATCACGAAACCAACTGATGATCAGCGCATACCCGGCCATGCTTTTCTGATCGGGCAGGGGATCCTGCTGAATGTCCAACTGCGTGAGCACAAAACCATAGTGATTCAGAATCAGTGCCCAGAAAGTCTGAACAGGATTTGGTTCCCGAAAAACATCCTGCCGGGTGCCATCAGGAGCTTTCAAAATTGTCCTTGTTTTGTCCTCACCGCTGTCATATATACCCAATACATGACGCAATACCATTTGTCCGGCATTGACGTTGGGAGCAATGCCCACAACAAGGAACAATGAGATGCAGACACGGACAAAATATGTGTTCATGCGAGAATTACAGTGATTCACAATTTCCTCTGAAGAAGAATCGTAAACGATTCGGAAGGTCGTAAGCGTATCAATTAAAAGGCATACTATCTGGATGCTTCTGAAGTTACCAATGCAAAAATAAAGATTAAACAAATGACAAGTGTGTCCGTTAGTAAAATAATTATTACAACAATATTCCTCATGATCACAGTGGCTGGCTGGGCCGCTGAGGACCGCATGGTGCTGATTCCATCCGGCGAGTTTATGATGGGTAGTCCCAAACCTGAAAAATCAGAATCCAGACCAATTCAACAGGTCTGGTATCTCACCCAACAGAAATCCATCCACAACTATCCTCAGCATCCGGTACGACTGAACGCTTACTATCTGGATCGTGTGGAAGTCAGTAATGCTCACTACAGAAAATTTATCGAAAAAAATCCGGAATGGAGCATTCCTGAAGCCAGAACTATTTCAGGCAAAGCGGATGCGAATTATCTGGTTCACTGGGACGATCCCCGATCCCGCCTATCACCAGCCGAAGATTTCCCTGTCATTTATGTATCGTGGTTTGCGGCCAACGCCTTTTGCAAATCGCAGGGAAAACGTCTCCCGACAGAAGCGGAATGGGAATATGCGGCAGCCAAAGCGTTTGCTCTTCAGAAGTTCCCCATGACACCTGAAGCACTGGAATCGCTGAGCTGGTTTTATGACAACGCGGAACTGTCCACGCATCCGGTGAGCAGTAAATCAGCGAATTCTCTGGGGATGTTTCATCTGTTGGGCAATGTGTGGGAATGGACTGCGGACTGGTTCAGTGAAGACTATTATGCGGCTTCTCCCGAAAACAATCCCACCGGGCCGGAGTCAGGGGAGGCCAAAGTGATACGCGGTGGCGGATGGAATGATTCACCCGCCAGACTCACCCCCAACATCCGTGAATTTGTACGCCCACATCATGCTGTGGAAGATTTGGGATTCCGTTGTGCGAAATCAGTGCCTTGAATCCTGTTTAAATTTATCCACATAACCAATTTTCATGTTCATTGTGGATCGTTCAAAATGGATAACATGCCCCACGAGACGTAGGGCACGAGCAAACTTTTAATACTTATTCTTTTGTCATTCCTGTGAGTAAAACCCATGAAATCCAGAAAGTTAATTGATAAAAGTCCCTTCAAGACAACCCTGTATCGTTGGGTCATCAACAGTTTCATGCCCTATGTCGGAGCTGGTATCAAAGTTGATTCCATTTCGGCTGATTTCCGGGCCATTGATGTATCCATGAAATTGCGCTGGTATAATCGCAATTATGTTGGCACCCATTTTGGCGGAAGTCTCTATGCCATGACCGATCCTTTTCTCATGCTGATGGTTATCCAGAATCTCGGAAAGGATTATATTGTCTGGGACAAAGCCGCCTCCATCGAATTTGTCAAACCCGGTACAGGCAGGATGCAGGTTCAGTTCAGATTGAGCGAGACTGAACTCAACAACATTCGCCAATCCGCGGAGCAGGGAAAAGTGCTGCCGGAATTCAACCTTGAAATCAGGGATGAAATGCAGAATTTGGTCGCCATTGTTCACAAAACCTTGTATGTGAAAAAAAAGTAACATCATGAACATAACCTTCAGAAAGGAATAATTTTGAAATTTTCCAGCAATAAATTCATCCAAACCATTTTTTATGATTTCCTCCTGTTCCTGTTCTGTCTGCCCCTGTCAGGACTCACTTTGCTTGCGGAAACTACGGAAAATAATACGGGTTACCTTCGCGTCACCACCGCATGGGAAGAACGGCTTGGCGGACAGATTGAAACTGAAAATGTAGTCGAAAGTATGCTGGAATTGATCCCACAGCTTTCGGGCCACCTCACACTTTCCAACTGGACCTATGAAAGTCCTTCAGGCATGACTGGGGATTTTACCAATGTCAGGGCAGGGATTAAAAAAAAATGGGATGAGGCTCAAAAGCTTTATATGTTTTTTGAAAATCAAAGTGATGAAACAGGTCTTGATTTGAGTTATCTGGATCAGCAATTATCCTGGAAATGGAAATGGAATCTGATTTACCAGATGCCCTGGAATGATTCCTCTGGAACCCGCCGCCGCTTTGCACGCTATGACCGGTTCACCTGGATCGGTGAAAAAAACCTGGAAAGCTGGAAATTTCTGTTTGATCTGGAAGCCTCCCGCTATCATTTGCGCAATGAAGAGGATTACAACACTTCCGATCATTATCTGAGTGTGATTTTTTCCAAAGACTGGACCGTACAGGATCATTTTTTTGAACTGTCCTATACGTGGGAACGAATTCTTGTACAAAATGTCAGTCCCCCGATTCCCTTGCCGGAACAACTGAATCATTTGCTTGATCTGGTCTGGGAATACGAATGGACCGGGTTTGAAGAAAAGGGCTATCAAATCTCCTCTGTGGTGGAACTCAATCACACCCGTTATGCCATTCAGGAAACCACAGAAACCTGGTTGCAGATTGAACCTCATTTCAATCCAACCCCCAATCAGGAATACTGGCTTACCTACAAATATCTGCATAGTCAGGAATCCGATGTCTGGGGCCTGGAGCATGAATGGCATCTTTCTGGAAAATGGCATTTTTGATGTTTTCAGGCATTGCCGGAAAAAAAATGCTTTTCATTGTAAATCAAAAGGGCTATGCAGAGAGTGTCTTAATTTTTATTTGACAAACCCCTTGAACTTCTCCCGGTGCGTTATGTTTTATTTCCAGCCACCCTTGATAAGAAAGCTATCCCTTGGAATGGCTTGGGTTCTGTTGTCTGGAATCATTCTTCTGTCAGTTTGTCAGAACAAACATTTGACCACTTCCACACCGGTGTTTGTCGAACAACAACAGCATCAACACCTTCCCCCTGTTGAAAATACACACCCATCCCCCATGATGAAAGAATGTTGCCCGGAACAACACGCTGTTGAATTCACCGGTCGACTTCCTGATTTTGACAAGATCTTGCAGGTCCTGTTCATCCTCACCTTACTCAGCCTGTCTTTGGCTATCCCCGGAAATTTCACACTTGCGGTGAAGCCGCGCAACTTGCGCCAACTATCGCCCCCCACGTTGTTCCATCAGAAAACATCCCTTCAAATATGAAAAGACACTTCTGATATGAATTCCGGATTCGTATGCCCGGAGTCTGTCAAAAGGTCATTATCTTCAATCGCAATCAACATAATAATTATACTTTGGTATCGTTCCACAGACCGGAATATTGAGGATAATGCCGCCTATGTGCCGCATTGCTGTAGTAAGCCATCAGGATTGACGACAAATTCACATAACTATTGTTCACTCTTGCAAGAAACTATGTATGGCAAAAAAACAAAAACATAAAACAATACACAAACCGGAAACAATAAATGAACCCGTACATAAAATGGAACACAAACCACGTAAAAAGAAAGAACCCCTGGCATTGTGGGTCGGTCTGGTGGTTATAACTCTGGCTGGTGCGGGTGTCTATTTATATCAAAAAACACCAGCATCTTTGTCTGATCCACCGACCTCCACGCAGATTGAACAGGGAGAGCAACTGTTCACGCAAAATTGTGTAAGCTGTCATGGTCCGGGAGCCAGAGGTGAGAATCCCAACCAACCTATGGGGGGAGAAAAGCCGGAAGGTGGATACCTGGCACCAGCTCTCAATGGCAAGGGGCACGCATGGCATCATCCCAACGAAACCTTATTTGAGATCGTGAAGAAAGGGTCTATTGCCAGTGATTCCCCCATGCGTGGATTTGAAGGGAAATTGACCGATGACGAGATTGTCTCTACAATCCAGTATTTTAAATCGTTATGGTCTGACGAAATCAAAATGCGACATGCCATGCGCACCCATTGATTGATAGAAAACTTTCTGGTTACGAATGTCCCGTTTGTAACCGTTACATTTTTTGAACCCAAGTTAGGAACACCATGCAGACAATCAAATACACATCTACACCTGTTTTATTGATCGGAATCACGATTGTGACCTTGTTCGCCTTTTCAGGAAACGTAAGGGCTGACGCGGAACATATGCACGGATCACCAGCGAAGGTGTCTAACAACAACGAAAATCCGCTACACGGACATTGGATGGCACCCGGAAAAGAAGCGATTCGTCTGAATCCAGTTCCCCGTGACGCCGCATCGATTGAACGAGGAACAACATTATTCCAGACCAATTGTGTTTCCTGTCATGGCTCTGCCGCTAAAGGCGATGGCCCCGCAGGTAAAGCCTTGAATCCGCCACCTGCCGATTTAACTGTGATGGCTGGACTCCATCCCGATGGAGACTTCGCCTGGAAAATCGCTAATGGCCGTAATGCCATGCCAGCCTGGAAAGGCATACTCCAGCAATCGCAAATCTGGGATCTGGTCAATTATATCCAAAGCCTGAAACCATCAAAATAGTACATCTTGAGTATACAAGAATAGGGGGGATATCATCGTCTCAACCTCTCGAGGATAGAGAAGTTGAGACCCCTGATTGCCTGGAGGGCAGACCCGTGTGTCTGCTCATGATCAGTGTAAAGACAAAGGTTCGCAAACGTTTTGTGGACAAATTTGTCCCATTTTCACTTGTTTCAGAAAAGGAAAACTGTATGCGGTATTTACATATTGCCATGTGTCTGGTTGTGTTTCTTATCAGTTTGTCCAGCGACATTCTGGCAGAGGAAACAACACGATTTGAGAAGAACGGGTATATTCTGACCAGATTTGAATTGTCACCGAACCCTCCGGAGGTCGGCGATCAGGAGATTATCGTTGATCTAACCAATGCCGAAGGGAAACCTGTTACGGATGCCGAAGTGGAAATTGAGGCCTTCATGCCGGAAATGGGAACCATGCCCCGCATGTCCAGCAAAAGCCAGGCAACTTATTTGGGCAATGGCCGCTATCAGGTTGAACTTGAAATCGCCATGGGTGGAAGCTGGGAATTGCCTGTCAGGGTCAAACGCCCGGGAGAAGCAACTGTGACTGAATTTCCATTCAGCATCACCATGGATCTGGAAGGGTATGTCTATAAAGGCAAAACCGGCGGCAGTGCAAAAAGCACAACGGCTAACAATGCCGCCCCAACCGTCTATCTGTCAGAACCTCGCCAGCAATTGATCGGCGTGGAAATCGGCACGGTGGAACGAAAAGTCATTGCGCGTGAAATCAGAACAGTGGCCCGTCTTGATGTGGATGAATCACGGGTTTATGAAACTGTGCTCAAATACAATGGTTACATCGAAAAACTATATGCCGATCGGGAAGGTGATTTTATCAAAAAAGGCGATCCTCTGTTCGAAATTTATTCCCCTGAAATTTACAATGCTGAAACAGAATATTTACAGATATTTCAAAGTGTTGGTGGATCAAAAAGCAATCATGCCATTCTGTTGAATTCCCGCGAAAAATTGATGTTATGGGATATCTCCATCCAGCAGATTGAAGATCTCGAACAAAAACAGAAACCCTCCAGAACGCACACCATTTATAGTCCACTCTCTGGATATATTCTTAAAAAAAATGCCTATACCGGCAGTTATATCCGGGCGGGTCAGCCCATTTTTCAAATTGCGGATCTCAGCCAGTTGTGGGCACTGGCTGATATTTTTGAGAATGAAGCCATCATGGTCAGGGAACAGGATCAGGTCACATTGTATCTCTCCTATCTGGCAGGAAAAAAATATGAGGGTGTGATTTCCTACATTTATCCCACCGTGGACCGTCAAACCCGCACCATCAAGGTCAGAATCGAGTTGCCGAACACGGGCAATCTGTTGCGTCCCGGAATGTATGCGGAGGTGGTGATCAAAGTGAATCAGGGCACGCACCTGGTGCTTCCCCGTCGGGCCGTGATGTTCAGCGGCAAGCATAAATATGTGTTTGTCGCACTTGGTGATGGCTATTTTGAACCCCGTGAAATCCAGACGGGCTTGCAGACAGGCGAATGGTTTGAAGTGACTGAGGGGTTGAACGAAGGCGATAAAGTCAGTTTTTCCGCGAATTTTCTGATCAGCTCCGAAGCGCAACTCCGTAACACCTTGCCTCGTTGGGGTGCCCCCGGCAAAACAGGAGGTTCCAATGATTGAAGCCATCATCAAAGGTTGTGTCAAACACTGGGTGATTATCCTTGTGGGCACCGTGGCAATCACCTTTTTAAGCATCCGTGCCGTCGAGCGGACTCCGCTGGATGCCATTCCGGATTTGTCGGACATTCAGGTGATTGTCTATACGGAATGGATGGGTAGAAGTCCTGATCTGATGGAAGATCAGGTGACGTATCCCATTGTCACGGCGTTGATGGGCGCACCCAAGGTTCGTTATGTCAGGGGACAATCCTTTTTGGGACTGTCGTTTGTGAATGTGATTTTTGAAGACGGTACCGATCTGTATTGGGCACGTTCAAGAGTCATGGAATATATGAATTCCGCACGAAGTCGACTGCCTGACGGGGTTTCTCCGGAACTGGGGCCTGACGCAACCGGTGTGGGCTGGGTTTATCAATATGCTCTGGAAGACACTACCGGCAAAAGGTCGCTGGCGGATTTGCGGAGTTTGCAGGACTGGGTGATCCAGTATGATCTGAAATCCGTATCCGGTGTCGCTGAAGTGGCGTCTATCGGCGGCTATGTCAAACAATATCAGGTCAATCTCGACCCCAATAAACTCATGGCTTACAACATCAATATCAAACAGGTGATGCAGGCTGTTCAGAAGTCCAACATTGACACCGGGGCGAGAGTGATTGAAGTCGCTGGAGCCGAACACTTCATCCGGGGGCGGGGATACATCAAAAATCCCGCTGATCTGGAAATGGCCACTGTGGCGGAAGTTCAGGGCACCCCGATATTCATCAGGGATCTGGGAACGGTATCAATCGGGTCTGACATCCGCCGGGGGGCCGCAGATCTGGATGGTATGGGCGAAACCGTGGGCGGTATTGTGATCATCCGTTGGGGTGAAAACGCCTTGAAAGTGATTGAAAAAGTAAAGGCACGCCTTGAACAACTCCAGAAGTCCCTGCCTGAAGGTGTCAAAATTGTTCCGGTGTATGACCGTTCGGAATTGATTGACAAGGCCATTGAAAACCTGATCGAAAAGCTTGCGGAAGAACTCATTGTGGTGAGTTTGGTGATTATGATTTTTCTGTGGCATTTTCGCAGTGCTTTGATTGCGGTCATTCCCTTACCGATTGCCGTGCTGATTTCTTTCATTCCCATGGGGATGACCGGACTCACCGCCAATCTCATGTCTTTGAGCGGCATTGCCATCGCGATTGGTGCCATGGTGGATGCCTCCATCATCCTGGTGGAAAACGCGCACAAGCGTCTGGAAGAATGGGAAGAACAGGGAAAACCGGGCGACAGGCTCACGGTCATTGCCAACGCGATGGCCGAAATGGGACGACCTCTATTTTTCTCCCTGCTGGTCATCACCATCAGTTTTTTCCCGGTGTTCGCTCTGACAGGGCAGGAAGGCCGTCTGTTCAGACCGCTGGCGTTGACCAAAACTTTCAGCATGGCGGTCGCGGCGGTATTGGCAATCACATTGACTCCTGCACTGGCGGTTCCTTTACTCAAAGGCAAGATCCACAGTGAAGCGCATCATCCCATCAGTCAGATTCTCCGTAAGATCTATGCGCCCTTCTGCCTGCTGGCGTTACGCTATCAGAAAATAACACTGGGAATCGCCGGGGTGTTGATGCTGAGCGTGATTCCGGTTTTCATGCAACTTGGCTCAGAATTCATGCCTCCGCTAGATGAGGGCAGTCTGTTGTACATGCCGACCGCGGTTCCCGGAATGTCGGTGGACGCAGGCATTGATATCGCTCACCGGATTGGCAAAAAACTCAAGGAAACGCCGGAAGTAGAACATGTTTTCACCAAAGTGGGCCGTTCCCGCAGTCCTACAGACCCTGCGCCGCTGTCCATGATCGAATCCGTGATCAAGCTCAAACCACAGGAGCAATGGCGGGAAGGCATGACCATGAAAAAACTCATCGGTGAGATGGATCGTGCCAGCCAGATTCCGGGAATGCCCAATATCTGGTGGATGCCCATTCAGACCCGGACTGAAATGCTGGCAACAGGCATCCGTTCCGCCCTGGGAATCAAGGTTCTGGGCACCGATCTGGCCAGTGTTGAAGCCGTGGGTCGGGAAATTGAAACCACTCTCTCTCAATTGACTGGAACCCGCAGTGCTTTTGCCGAAAGAGCCACCGGGGGGTATTTTATTGATTTTGAAATCAACCGGGAAGCCGTGTCCCGTTTCGGGATGAATGTGGAAGATGTCCTGCAGAATCTATCTGTCGCCATTGGCGGAATGAATGTGTCCTACACCGTGGAAAAGCGGGAACGTTATTCCATCAATGTGCGTTATTTCAGCGATTTCCGGCAAACCTTGCCCGATCTGGAGCGAATTCTGGTACCAACGCCGAAAGGCGCTCATATTCCCATCACCCAGCTTGTGTCCATTGTGGTCAAGACCGGCCCGCCCATGATTCGTGATGAAAACGGTAAACTCGCCAGTTTTGTGTTTGTCGATATTGATCAGGATAAAATTTCGTTGGGTGATTATGTGGAAAATGCTAAAATTCTGGTGAATGCTTCGGTCAAGCTCCCTACCGGGGTTTCGCTGGTCTGGGCGGGTCAATACGAACATCTGGCGCGCGCCAGGGAAACCTTCAAGGTGGTGGTGCCGCTGACGTTGATGCTAGTGCTGATTTTGATCTATATCAACACCGGCAATCTGACAGCAACGGTCATTGTGATGCTGGCGGTTCCCTTCAGCCTGGTGGGCGCTTTCTGGCTGATCTATCTGCTGGGTTACAACATGTCTGTCGCGGTCTGGGTCGGCATTATCGCCCTGGCCGGACTGGATGCGGAAACAGGCGTGGTGATGCTACTCTATCTGCAAATGTCCTATAAAAAATGGCGGGAAGAGGGAAAAATTCATTCCATGCAGGATTTTCACGCATGCATCATGGACGGTGCCGTTCATCGGATAAGGCCTAAAATGATGACGGCCGGTTCTACGCTGATCGGTTTGTTCCCCATCATGTGGGGGACTGGTGTGGGTGGCGATATTATGAAACGTATCGCCGCTCCAATGGTCGGGGGCATGATCACCTCCGTAATTCTGGAACTGCTGGTGTATCCCGTGATTTTTTCACTGTGGAAAAGCCGGGAAGTTCTGAAAAACTCTCAAAACGCGGAAGGTTCCGCATAAACATAATTTCTAACAGGAGATTTATGAAACTAAAAAAACACATGGCAGTTGGAATGATGGCGGGAATTATTTTTTCTTCCGGAAATGTCCTGGCACAAAGTGGACACAACATGGATCACGGCTCCATGTCCAGCGGTGAACATGACATGATGATGGCTCAATTGGGACCCGGTAAAAAATCACAATTTCTGTCAAAAAATAAAAGCTTCATGGCAAACGCCGAGAAAGTTCCACTCACTTCGGGTTGGGCACAATTTCAGGTGAAATTGACAAATTCCGCTGATAAGCCCCTGAGTTCAAAAGCCATGATTGAGGGCAAGTATGAAATGCCCGGAATGACGATGGATGATTCGCATGTGGAAGTGAAACGGATTTCTGAGGAAATGTGGGAATTGGGACTTCCGCTGTCAATGGCAGGAATGTGGAAAATTTATTTGGATATCATGGACCAGGGCAGTCAGGACCAACTGGAAATCAAATTTGTCACCAAATAATTGTTGCTGTAAATTTTCTGGTGAAGGCAACCGCTTCAAGCCATCGCGCGGTGTCATTCCGTGCTTGACACGGAATCCATCGGCGCACTCCTGGATCCCCGTTTTCACGGGGATGACATCGTGGCGGATCACAGGATTTCATCACCAAATTATTTACAGCAGAAAATAATCTGTAGAGACGCACGGATCGTGCGTCTCCTCCGTGCGTCTGTCAACAGTATACACGGATCGAACGTCGTTCTACAGCAAATCTGGAATTTGGAAGGAGTGTAATTCATGACCAACTGGTTATCTACGTTTCTGATCATCCTCTGTGTCATTCCGACTTTTCTTCAGGCAGAAACAGACCCGATTTTTTCTGGAACGGAAGTGACACTGCAACAAGTATTGGATTATGCGTTTGAACACAATCCCGGTTGGAAAGCTGGAAATTTGCGTGTGCTTCAGGCCCGGGAAAAAGTGAAGGAAGCTTCCGGGTGGGAAAATCTGAATCTCAGCATTTCTCAATTTGTCGACCCCCTTGAAACCCGTCTGGGACCCCAGGAAACCATCTTGAATTTTTCCCAGAAAATTCCCTTTTGGGGACAAACGGAATATGGTGAAAACGCCGCGAATGCCATGGTGGATTCCTCAAAATCAGGACTGGAACAGGAACGTCTCACCCTGATCACAGATATTAAAAAAACCTGGTATGATTTGTGGGAACTCCAGCAAACCCGTGAAGTGCTCCTGGAAAATCAACAGTTGCTGGAACAGATTTCTTCTCTGGGAAGTGTGGACAATACCGGCGGTGGAGGCACCCTTCGTAGTGTGCTCAAGGCGCAGACCCAGATTGGCCAGAGTGCCTATGATCTGGTGCTGGTGGAAGACCGTCTGGCCAGCACCAACATTCGCCTCAACAGTTTGATGGGACGAACCGACATGAATTTCTTTCCTCGAATCGCCAAACCGGAAACTCCTGAATTTGACGCGACTTTAACCGCTGTGCTGGACCTGGTTCAACAACATAGTCCCGAACTGAAGCAACTGGACGCGAATATCAGTAAAAGCCGTTTTGAAGCTGAACAGATGGATGCCCAAACCGCATTCCCCGGTGTCACGCTGGGAGTGAATTATTTTGTGATTGGTGAGCCTCTCAATCCGAATATGCTCGATGCGGGCAAGGACGCCTGGAACATCATGCTGGGGATCAGCATCCCCTGGGGAAATTCCAAACTGTCTTCACGGGCATCACAAGCCGAACTCGAGGCTCAGCGAACCGCAATGCTTAAGGAACATCGAAGCAACATGCTCCGGGATCAAACCTCACGGGTGTATTACAAAATCATCAATGCCCAACGTTTGAATACCTTGTTTCAGCAAACACTGTTGCCACATGCGCAAAACACACTGTCTCTTGCCGATCGAGCCTATCGAACAGGACAGGAAACATCCATGGCAGTACTGGAAGCCCGGAATGTCCTGCTCAATTTTCAGATCAGCGCCATTCGGGCGTTGGCCGATTGGCTGAGAGCGTTGGCTGAACTGGAACAACTCACAGGTAAATCACTGGCCTCTTGAAAGGGTGATTATGACAAAACGAATTTCTTCAATTAAGCGCTTTGCCCAGGGGGTGATTCTGTGGGTACTTTTCCTGAATGTGGTGGCGGTGCAAGCTTCTACAGAACAAAATTCACCCGTTTCCTTATTGACACCTGAAACCCAATGGAGCGAAGCCACGCGGAAAATCATCAACCTCCCGACAGAGCAACAGGCCTCTGCCATTGCAGAGAAACCGTTGTCCAGAGAATTGACGGTCGCGTTGATTGAGCGGCGTTCGCCTGAATTACAGGCCGCGAAAGCGCGTTGGCAGGCGACCCTTCAGCAATCATCCCAACTGGACGCGCTGATGGACACACTCGGCGTTTATGGACAATATCTCAGCACCCCCACAGGCATGGGACAGAGTAAAGCCATGATTTCCCGACAATTCCCCTATCCGGGTGTGATGACGTTGCAAAACAGGATTATTCAGGAACAGGTTCAGGTTTCGACCTGGCAATATGAGATCATGCGTCGGGATCTATGGATCAAGGCTAAAAAACGCTATCATGAAGGACAATTTCTGAAAGAACGTCTGGGACTTTTGAACCAGACTCTGGATTTGCTGGAAAATCTGCATAAAACGGTTCGTTCTTTTTACAGCACAGGAAAATCGCGTCTGATGGATTTGCTGAATGTTGAAATCCAGATTGCTCAACTCAAAGATGATGAACAGTCTGTGCAGGAAAATCTGGCTGTCTTGCAGGTCGAATTGAACGAAATGATGAATTTTCCCGCAAAATTACAATGGGAATGGATGCCGCATCCCGCCTTGAGTGAGTTTGATTTGAAGGATCAGGACGTCCCTGAAATTTCACAGGAATATCCGGAATTGAAAATTATAAAATCCCAGTGGAATCAAATGGAATCGATGGTGATTCTGGAAACAGAAGCCATCACGCCCCAATTGTCTCCAGACTGGGCGCTTCAGTCCCACACGCAGGCAACGTCCATGGATAAAGCGGCCTTGCCAATTCCTACACCATCGCCTGTTTTTGGCAACCGACAGGCCTATCTTGAAGAAATTAGTTACAAACGTGATGCCGGGAAACATGAAATTGAGGCACTGACCAACCAATTGACGGCCCAGCTTCACTCCACTGTCCGCTATCTGAATCAGGCCCGGCGGGATCTGAGAATCTTTCAGCAGACGGTTCTGCCCAAATCCCGGGAAATGGTAAAATCCGCCAATTCGGAATACGCTGTGGGAAAAATAGAATTACCCGGAGCCCTGCAATCCCAGACCAATCTGCTCAAGGTGGAAACAGAATGGTTCAAGTCCATCCAGATGCTGCGGGATCAGATCCTTGAGTATCAAAAACTGATGAATATCACACAAGCCGATTGATGGAAAATCGGAGATTAAAAACAAGAGAAAAAACCACGGTATTTCCAACCATAATTTGCTTAATTAAGGAGACATATGCCAGTATTCGGGATTCTGATGATGGGAATGATGGTGTTCATGATGAGTATGCATTTCAGCCCAATGCTTCAACAGCAAGAAAATAAAGATGGCTCAGGACAACAGCACGCCTCTTCTCCTATGATGGGAATGGTTTCAGGAAGCGGTACTCATTGTATGTCGGCACCACCGGTTCCTGCAGAAATGGCCACTCGAACCAATCCACTTGCCAAAACTCCGGAATCCGTAGCCAGGGGGGGACTTATCTTTAATGAGAACTGTGCTTCGTGTCATGGAACAGATGGCCGGGGAGATGGACCCGCCGCATCGGGATTTTCGCCCCAGCCCGCTAATTTGCTGGAACTGGCAAAAGCTCGTTCAGAGGGAGAACTGGCGTGGAGGATCAGTAATGGTTTTGGTGCCATGCCCGCATGGAAATCCGTATTGCAGGATGAGGACATCTGGCATGTCGTGAATTTTATCCAGACACTTCAGTCAATATCAGCGTCAAAGTAAATACCTGACTGAGAGCATGTTTAAAAGCCTTGATGACTTGTGGCAGGGTGTGTTAAGGACGGTCATGCTGATGGAGTGGCATTTTCCTGAATTTATCTGGGGTTGTTCTTCTTCAACAATCATCACAACTGAACGCGCTGAGGGACACACCCGGCGTGTATTATTTCGGTCACCCCCTGGAATTGGAATGATATGGATGTTGACTATAAAATTACAAAAGATGTATCCGCGGATGATGTGATTCAGTTACTGGCTGAAGAAGGCGTTTCGTGGCTTGGAACAGACACTAGCTGGGTGGAACCTTCGTTGAGAGGAGCCTATTGTTTTGTGGGCGCATACTGGAACGGGCGGCTGATCGGCATGGCTCAAGCTTTGTCGGATACGTCCTCCCATGCTTATGTGCATCAGGTGATTGTCTCAAAAAGCGTTCGAGGAAAAGGAGTGGGGAAAAAAATGGTCAGTATGCTTCTTGATTATTTGCAGGAGCAGGGAATTGACTGGATCAGACTGATTTGTGATCCCGAACTTGAAGAATTTTATGGGGATCTCCGCTTCAAAAAAACGGAGGAACTGGTCATGATTTATGAGGCCCCTGAAAAATCCTGAATTTTATTCCGCTCATTTCTGGGAGATCTGGGAATATTTTTTGTAAAACGTATTCCAGCGTTCAACCCTGCGGGCCGCTTCATTAACGGAGGTAATGATTTCACTGAGATCCAGTGGTTTTTCAAAATAATCATAGGCTCCGTTTTTCATGCATTGAATCACATTGGGCAAATTGCTGTGTGCGGTGATGATAAAAATCTGCATGATGGAATTGAGTTCCTTGATTTCTTTCAGCAGTTCAATGCCGGTCATTTCCTCCATTTGAATATCTGTAATCACCACATTGAAATAACTGTGTTCCAGAGTCGCAAGTGCTTCTTCAGCACTTTTGGCCTGACTCACATGGTGTCCCAGTTTAGTGAGTGTTTTTTCCAGAATCATGCGGATGTTTTCATCATCATCCACAACCAGAATATTGAGTTTGTTGCCGGTAGTTTTCATAATTGCCTTTTCGTCAGATGTGTAGGAGCATACCTTTAATATTCATGCTTGAAAAAGAACTTCAAGAGCATCCTGAAAAATAAATAGCCATTTTGAGGTATCCATGCACATCAAATGCCGAAAATCATGGGAAATTCCAGAATCAGAGATCACACCACATTCAGTGTACTGCAATCGTCGGACACTTCTCAAGGCCATGGGCTTTGCGGGGTCCGCAACCCTCATGTCGTCAATCTTGCAGGCGGCCACCGCAGGTTTCCCGTCCAACCCCAACAAGTCTTTTGACGATCTGGAAACAACTTCTGAAGACCTGGCCACCAGCTACAACAATTTTTATGAATTTTCCACGGACAAACAGGCAGTGAAATCGTTGTCCAGAAATTTTCAGACAGAACCATGGACCCTGGAAATTGGGGGACTCTGTGGAAAACCACAAACACTCGATGTGAATCAACTCGCCTCCTCGATTGGACTTGAACAACGGATCTATCGTTTTCGCTGTGTGGAAACATGGTCCATGGTGGTTCCGTGGGATGGCTTTCCTCTAAAAAAGATTCTGGCGCTTGCTGAACCTTCCAGTTCCGCAAAGTTTATCAAATTTTCCAGCTTCTACAGGCCTGATGAAGCCCCGGGACAAAAAAGCAAGTGGTATCCCTGGCCTTATGTGGAGGGACTCACCATGGAAGAAGCGGCCAATGAGCTGGCGTTTATTGCCACGGGAATGTATGGCAAACCCCTTCCGCCACAGAATGGCGCACCGTTGCGTCTGGTGGTTCCATGGAAATATGGCTTCAAAAGCATCAAAGCCATCACAAAAATTGAGTTTGTGGACACGATGCCGACCAGCCTGTGGATGGCACTTGCTCCTGATGAATATGGTTTTTATGCCAATGTGAACCCTGAAGTTTCCCATCCAAGATGGTCTCAGGCACAGGAAAAACCGTTAGGATCCTGGTTTGGTAAGGTTCCAACCAAAATGTTCAATGGCTATGAGCATGAAGTGGGGGGATTGTATAAGAATCTGGATCTGCGTAAGTGGTATTAGGAGCAACAAAAAAATAACTTCCTGAAGTTTTTTCAGCCTTCAGGTAAAAGGTAGCTTTTTCCTTTTACCTGACACCGTTCTGCTCGTTATATGCCTTCGGCCCAATCGCCAACAAAAGGAAGTTTCCACGCTCTTGCGAGCAATACTGAAAACATCCCCGCAAAGGAAAATATTAAAACGAGAAACGCGGATAAGCCGAAGAAAAATTGTCCAAGAACAGGAATATAGAGCGCAAATATCGCGATAACTGTCCAAAGCCACAATACGACACCTTGACGTGCGTGAAAATGAACATATTCATCATCCTTGTTCAGCAGGATTGGAATCAAACAAAAAATACCCAGATAACTTATGAACGCCAATATATACGTTCTAATTGAAAATTCGCTTTCCAAAACTTTTGTCTCAGCCATATCATCTCTTTCAATTCAAGGTTAATCATTATGCCCGGAGGGCTTTGTTTGGAAGAAGAATTATGCTCTATTCGGCCTTACTTTGACGGCTTTTCTGGTACCATAACAAAGCACCCGCAATCAAGATTATAAGTACCATAACAGGCCCCAAAGTAGCTAAACCTACTCCTGTGCCCGCAACCGCGCCCGCACCTTTGGCCGTGGATAAAGCCATCGTGCCTTTGCCTGCGGCCGCGCCTTTACCGGCCACCATGCCTTTGCCTGCGGCAACGCCTTTACCGGCCACTACGCCTTTGCCTGTGGCGGCCGCTCCGTTTCCCACTGCGCCTTTGCCTGCGATCGTGCCAGCGGCTTTTCCGGTTCCTGCGCCTTTAGCCATGGCCGTTCCACCTTTAGCGGCGGCACCATTCATTGTTTGAAACTCGATGGTACCATTCGTAGGTGGAAGTGCGCCTTTAGCCATCTCAAATTCAACAGTTCCTCTAACGGCACCGGCTTTAGCGGCACCACCTCTTGCCACATCAAATTCCAGTCCAGTGATATTTTCAACACCAGTTCCCTTAAGTATTAACGTTTGTTTGGGCATATTGCCTCCTTCAATATTTTGGTTCACCCTGGAAGATTCCGATCGAAATCGGAAACCTGATCTATTCCTGTTCAAATGACAGGAAATCACTTCTTCAAAAAGAATATATTGAGGTGATAACGATTTATAGCAAATTGAAAAAAAAAAAAAATAGAATTCTTGCTTTGAAAAAATAATTCTTGATGGGGTGGGAGAGAAACTGTCTGTCCGTCTGAAAAACTTCTTGTTGTGAGGCTTCTTTTACTTCCGTAACCTGAAGCGAATTCTGAATTACTCAACATCCGGGATCATTGAGTTGTCCTTTTATCGGACAGGATTTTTCTAGAGCAAAAGTCACAAAAAATCAAAATCCTTAAAAGTTGTTTTTTATTACGAATTCGTTAAAAATTTTTACGGGCTGTTATGTCTTCGGCCACAATATTTTCTGGTTACGAACGTCCCGTTCGTAAGCGTTCCATGACCCACCCTCGGGTGGGTGCGAAGCTCTGCTTCGCCTGGTGGATAACGTGCCCCTTGGGACGTTGGGCACGAGCAAAATACCCTTTCGAAGACGGTAGCATCGGGTTACGTCCCGATGAAATTCCACGGTTTGTCACCTTCCCCGGGACGTAACCCGGGGCTACCGTTCCAGGCATCGTCCTGTCCGGTTTGCGCTACTCACTGGCGAAACGATGACTATAGCCGCCTAAATAATTTTTCAATTGAGTATCCATGATGAAACTTGATACAAACAGATATTCCCGGGTTTCGTCAAACTATCTTTGAGAAATATATTTTATGTCTGATCAGGAAAAACAGCGCGAAGAGCAATTATTACGACAGTTCAAACGGTTGGATTCATTTCTTCATGACAATACCCTCAGGTTTGAAGAAGAATTTGATACGCACAACAAGGCTCTCAAAAAAGCCCGCGATGACATCCGTGAACAGGAAGATGAGCAGGAAAACAAGCTCGTTTCCAGGGAATTACGGCATCTCAATTCCATTCGAAATAGCACTGAGGCCATGAAATCAGCCAGAGAAATTGACGCCGAGGATGGCATCACCAACCGGATCCACATGATGACCATTGTTCTTGCACGGATGTCCAACCCGAAACTGTTTCAGTTGCTGATTCAAAAACGATTGAATATCACAGATCTCGAGCATCTGACCTTTGTTCAAATGCCCCATGAAGTGGATGCCATCCTGTTCATCACGAATCCGTTGTTGATCTTTGAATTGCTGGTGGATCTGATGAAGTTCAGGGAAAAACACAAAGGCTTTATTTTCATGTATCTTTCCAATCGCATCGCCCGCTGGTTGTTCTGCTTCACACGTTTTCTGATAGACTATGATGAACTGGAACGAATGGTTCGCCTGACGTTTCTGCATGAAAAAAGGTTCACACCCTTCAAACAACAATTTTTGAAGGTGGTTCAACAACTATGTGAAGACACCCGCAAACAGGTTGAAAGTCGGCAAAAGCCACTATTTCACAATGATTTACGTCGACTGTATATGTTGCTGACCCATGCGCTGTTTATTGCCTGCCGGGAAGGAATTGCCGTTCAAACTGAGATTAAATCAGCTTTGACTGAACTGGTTCCCCGCTTGAATTTTGACAACAAGGCGCTGACCGATGATGGGGAATATCATGAATTTTCTATCCATCACCTGGGGATTCCAACGCTCAAGGATTCCTTTCTGGAACAGTTTGAACGTCTCAAACAACAGGATATGGTCTACACGCTGGAGTTTCTTGGTTATCTGCATCCTGCGGATCGACAACTGATCCTGAGTTTTCAATACCGACAGTCCAGATCTTATATTTTGCGGTTGCTTGCGCGGTTGAAACAGGAATATCAGCAACATCAGGGCACCCCGCCTGTGCATTATCATCAGATCACTGAAACCCTTCATCAACTGATCAATTATCAGGAACTGCTCTCTGATCCTGAAGTCGATCAGTCCCTGGTCAAAGTTATGTTTCCGGAGGGACAACTGGCTATGGGTGGAACAATTCCGTTGGGAAGCAATCTCAACATTCCCCAATCCCCCCTGCCTGAGTTTATTCCGTCCAAAGAAATTTTTGACGCGTTTTATTTTGACCCCGCAGATGCCCTGAGGAATGACTTCCTGGTCGAACTTGCGGCGATCCCGTTCAAGTATGTGCTGTCTCAACGGGATATTCCGGGATTTTATCTGCTCACCCTCGGAGAGTTTTTCCTGATGGAATCAGAACCTGAAGCCTTTGAGGCTGTTCTGGATTATATGCTTTATTCCGGACAAATGACTTCCATGGAAATTCTGGTAGCAAAGGACTGTGCCGCCAATCTGCGGCGGATGGCTGACAAACTCTTGAAACAGATCGGAACCGTACGTCCTGAAGTGGCGTTTTTTAATGGTTTGAATCAATTGCAGTGGACCAACGCCTGCCTGGCCGTTTCAAGACTACGCACGCCACTTGAAAAGAAATTTCCCCGTATTTTGAATCGTGTCCAGCATCAAACCATGCTCATGACTTTTTTACTGGAAATAGAAAAATGGCTGGCCGACAGAAAAAAAATCAAACCGCATCAATTGAAAGCCACCGAGATTCCACACGTGCTGACCAGTTATCAGGCCAAAACAATTTATCAGCATCTGGAACGAATTCCAGCCTGCGCACCATGGAAACCACAACTGGATTATTATCTTTCCCATGAAAAACATTTCGTGCATGAAATTCTCACAGTTCATAAACAACACGTCCAATTGCTGGCTTACGATAAAATCAGATTCCGGTCGCGGGAACCGATGGATGATAATTTCAATGAAAATGGAGATTTATGAAAATAAAATATTTATCAGGTGTGTTGGGAATCATTGCGATTCTGGTGCTGATATTTTTTATGAACCGGAATCCCGTAAAGAATATTGCTGAGATGCCCAAACCGGAATCACAAACCATCCAACTGCAATTTGGACATAACATGCCTGTTGATTCAGCCATTCATCAGGCCTCGCTCAAATTCGCCGAACTGGTGAAGACCGGCACGTCAGGCAAAATCACGATTCAGGTTTCGTCTGGTCATGAATTGGGTTCCGATGAACAAATGCTGGAAAAACTTTTAATGGGAGAATTACCGATCCTGGTGATTCCTACCGCAAAAATGGCCACCCTCTATCCGCCTTCACAATTTCTTGATCTGCCGTTTTTATTTGAAAATGAACAAGAAGTTTATGCCCTCATGGATGGACCGGTTGGAAAACAATATTTGAAAGGACTCGAATCCAAGGGGTTGCAGTGTGTCACTTTTTGGGGCAATGGGTTCAAACAGTTCATTGGCAATAAATCACTGAACGAACCTGAAGCGTTTAAGGATCTGAGAGTGCGAACCATGAAAAGCAATCTGATCATGGATCAATTCCGTCAATTTGGCGCAAATCCGATTCCATTGGAATTTTCCAGGGTTTATGAGGCCCTCCGTGATGGTGTTGTGGATGCCCAGGAAAATCCATTGGCGGCAGTCAAAGCTATGAAATTTTATGAGGTGGAGAAACATATCACCCTGAGCAATCACGCCTATCTGGCCTATGCGTTTTGTTTTAATCAGAAAAAATTAAAAGAGTTAGCGCCTGAAGCACAAAGTGCCCTGATTTTTTCAGCGCAGGATACAACGCCTCTGCAACGTCAGTGGATTGAAGCCGGAAATCAGGAAGACATGAAAGACCTCGAACAACTTGGTGTGATTTTTCATGAGTTAGATGAGGCCAATAAAATGAAATTCCGGAAACTGGCAAAACCCTTGTGGGATTCCTATCAGAATGTGATTGGAGAAACGCTGTGGCAGGGACTTATCCCTCTCATGAAAAATAAACACGAAACCGGGGATCAATGGATCATCGCCTTGAACGCGGATCTCAGTTCTTTTGCCGCCAGTGCGGGTCTGGCGATCAAACGGGGAATGGAACTCGCCATTGATGAGATCAACGACCGTGGCGGTGTGCTGGGAAAAAAACTGGGGTTGCTTGAATTGGATCATGTCGGTATCCCCGCACGGGGACAGGCTAATGTTCAACAGGCCTCGGTAACCCCCAATGTTGTCGCAATCATGGGCGGACTTCACAGTGGAGTGATTTATTCAGAATTGCCATTGATTCACGAATTAAAGATTCCCTACCTGGTTCCCTGGGGAGCCAGCAATCTCATCACTGACACAAATTATAAGCCCTCCTATGTTTTCAGATTGTCCGCCCGTGATGAATATGTCGCTCAATTCATGGCATCCTACGCCATGAAACATTATAACAGAATCGGATTGATCCTGGAAAATACGGATTGGGGACGGAGCAACCATGAATCCATTCTGGCCGTTATGAAAAAAAGCGGAAACAGTCCTGCCTCCATCGAATGGTTTGACCGGGGAAACAGCAACCTTGAAGTGCAGATCAGCCGCTCGGCTGTTGCCAATGTGGATGTTCTGATCATGGTTGCCAATGTGGTAGAAGGCGCGGCCATTATCAATGAAATCGCACGAAGGGAAAACTCGATTCCAGTCCTGTCTCATTGGGGAATCAGTGGGGGTGACTTTTTTATAAAAACACGTGAATCATTGAAAAAAGTCTCCCTTAAATTTATCCAGACTTATTCTTTTGTGGGTCCGTTGAAACCTGAAGGTGAAAAGCTTCGGGAACATTATCTCAAAAAATACAATATCCTGAATCCCGGTCAAATCCCCTCGCCCGTGGGAACCGCCCATGCTTATGATCTTATCTGGTTGCTCAAACAGGCCATGGAACAAGCAGGTTCAGCGGAGCCTGAAAAAATCCGGCAGGCTCTGGAATCAATGCCTGCTTTTGAAGGAGTAACCACCACCTTTCAACCACCCTTCACCCCCGAACGCCATGAAGCTCTTGATTCACAAAGCTATATCTGGACTGTCTATGATGCTGAGGGAAACATGGTACCTGCGATACAGCAGGAATAACCGATTCCCCCTTAGTTTAAGGGGGTTAAGGGCAATGTCATCAACTTAAGCATTCTGAATGGTGCAGAGTATTAATTCCCCCTTGGTTTAAGGGGGATAGGGGGATGTAATTCTGAGTGTTAAATCCCCCATACCCCCTTTGTAAAGGGGGATTATCCAGCGAAGAATTTTTTAAGTTGACGACATTGGGGTTAAGGGGATGTAATTCTGAGCCTTAAATCCCCCAACCCCCTTTTGAAAAGGTGGCTTTTATCGCAGGTAATTCCGAAAGTTTACGACATTGAGGACATGGCACTATGAACAGAAGCACTCACAGTATTAAAAACAGACTGGTAGGATGGATACTGGTATTGGTCACCGGAGCTATATTGCTGGTGACTGTCGCAGGATCTCTGGTGGTGATGTTGACCATCCGGAATGCCATGGAAGAATCCCTGAGTCTGAATGCCAAACGCATCATTCAGGCTCTGGAATACCGGTTACGGTTTCTGGAAGAAAATGTGCACAATCTCAGTAAGAATCACTTGATCGTCAACAGTCTGATTGATCCACAGGCCAAGGAACTTTACCTGCCGAAACTGATTGAGGATTTCAATAAAACCTCAGGCATTGTTTCGACATCCATTCTCGGGTTTGATGGACGGGACATTTATTCAAGTTCGGAACATTCTGATTATAAAAATGATCCCTCGTTGCGCCCTGTGTTGCAATTGGGGCAGTCCCTTGTCAAAATTGAAATTAATCAGGGGACCCGCCATGTTGTCATGGTTGAACCCATTGTGTTTTATGACACTCCCCAGGGCGCATTGATGGTGCATTTGAACGTCAGCAATCTGGCTGAATATGTCTTGCTGGAAGATCCGGAACTGTCCTATCGACTGCTGGTTGCTGATGAACCTTTGCTTTCAATCAATTACAGGAAGGATGTATCTTACGTGAAACGTGTTGAAACCATTGGCGCGGAGTTTTCTGAACTCCATCGGTTGAAGGCTGAACTGGAATTGAATCTCCCCACCAGCAAGTATAATCAACCATTGATGTCACTGATCATACAACTGGGCCTGGTGATTCTGCTACTGATGATCGTTTCGGTTTTAGTTGCCCGCCGCATGGGAAATAAACTGGTTCAGCCTATTTTGAAACTGTATGACACCGTCAAATCTGAAGATCAGTCTCTGCGTTGCAGTCCGACAGGAACCCACGATGAACTGGAGGCTCTCGCCCGTGCGTTTGACCAGAAAACAGATCTTCTGTTGTCTGCCAACGCCGAGTTGGAGCAGTATAAAGAAAATCTGGAATTGCAGGTGGCTCAACGGACCCGTGATTTACAGCAGACGAATCAGGAACTGTTGCAAGCCAAGGATGAAGCTGAAAAGGCGGCTCAAATCAAAGCTGAATTTCTGGCTACCATGAGCCATGAAATCAGGACACCCATGAATGGTGTTTTGGGAATGAGTCGGTTGCTGGAGCAAACAACCCTGAATCCGGAACAACAGGACTATGTGGAAACCATACTGTTGAGCGGAGAGGGCTTGCTGGCCATCATCAATGACATTCTCGATTTTTCAAAAATTGACTCCGGCAAACTTGAACTGGAGTCACGTCCATTTTCAGTGAGAAAATGTATCCAGCAGGCCCTGCATCTCATGGAACCTGTGGCCACAGAAAAAAATCTGGAACTGCGTTACTGGATTGAAGAAGAGGTCGACCACTGGATTCTGGGGGATATCATCCGTTTAAGACAGATTCTGATCAATCTGATCAGCAATGCCATCAAATTTACCGAACAGGGAGGAATTACCATCAGGGTTTCAGCCCTTTCATCCATCAAGAATCAGGAGCAAATCACACTGTTGTTCTCAGTGCAGGATACAGGCATTGGCATTGGCAGAGAAACCATTGACAAACTGTTTAAACCATTTTCACAAGGAGACTCCTCCACCACCCGAAAATATGGAGGAACCGGTCTTGGCCTGGTGATTTCCGAACGTCTGGTGGAACAGATGGGTGGCGACATTTGTGTCGAAAGCGAAGAGGGGGAAGGCTCCATTTTCTTTTTTTCCATTGATACCGCGTTTACTCAACCGGGAGATACGGATAAGGAACAACAAACTGGTTCCGCGGAAGTTGCCGCACAGATCAACTCAGAAACCGTCCCAGCCAATATTCTGATTGCGGAAGACAATCACATCAATCAGAAATTACTGGTGAAAATTCTCAATCAGCGTGGTTTTCAGCCCCAGGTGGCCGAAAATGGTTTAAAAGCACTGGAAAAGATTCGTGACCAGACTTTTGATCTGGTATTTATGGACATGCAGATGCCGGAAATGGATGGTTTGGAGGCGACCCGTCAAATCGTCAGCAACTATGCACCGGCGAAACGTCCCAGGATAGTTGCCATGACCGCCAATGCAATGCCTGAAGACCGGGAACGCTGTCTACAGGCTGGAATGGATGATTATCTCAGCAAACCCGTTCTTGACAGCGATGTGTGGCTCATGATCCAAAAATGGTGTTCTTCACAGGCAACCTCCGATGTAACCTCCGATGAAGTCTCTATCGCCGAGGCATCGCTGATTGATATGTCTTTTCTGAATGAGTGGCTTGAACGTGACCCCGAATTTGCCAAAATGCTCGGAGAGGAATTCATTGATCAGGGACACACATTGATTGGTGAAATGGAGGCCTTTATTGTATCAGAAAACTGGGATCAACTTCGCCGTCACGCTCATAAATTCAAAGGCAGTGCCCTCGCCTTGAAAGCGGGCGGCCTGGCGGCCCAGTGTCTGGATATTGAACAGAAGGCCCTGTTGGGAGATAAAGCACAGTTGCGCCTGTTGTGGCAAAATATGAGTCAGGATTATGTGAAACTTGAGAATCTGCTGACCCGTGTGTTGACATGATTTTTTTTAACTGATTTCCGAGAATCTTTATGAGTGCTCAACCCAGAATCCTGATCGTTGATGATGAGGTCATCAACCGTAGAATTATTCAACGAATGCTGGAAAAAAAATATCAGGTGTTTACCGCGGAAAACGGCAGGCAGGCACTTGAAATGATGCCGCAGGTGGAACCTGACCTGATTTTACTCGACATCCTGATGCCTGATCTGGATGGATTTCAGGTGTGTGAAATGATCAAGGAACACAAAATCTGGCGGTTCATCCCTATCATTTTCCTGACAGCACTGGGCGCCAAAGAAAATACTGATGTGGCAAGTGCGGCAGGCGCTGACGGATTTCTGGAAAAACCTGTGGATGAAGCCACGTTGCTACCACTACTCGATTTTAACCTGAAAATGAAATTCAGGGTTGATCACATTCGGGAACTTTACTACGAATTGGAAAATGATCAGAAAATCGCGCGAACTTCTCAGGACCGGCTGTTATCAAGGATTCCACAAATTCCATGGGCCAACATCAGCACCATTTACCAACCCTATGGCGATGATCGTGGTTTGAACTTTGTTTGTGGCGATTTTTATGATTTCCGTGTTTCAGAAAATCAATTGCACGTTTTTCTCGGTGATGCCACAGGGCATGGAACGCTGGCAAGCTTTGTAACCTTCATGGCCAGAATCGCCCTGCAGCAGGGGGTGATGGAAAATAAAAGTCCGTCCGGAGTGATCTGTCACATGAATGAGATGTTGATGAAAGTCTTGCCCGATGACTGTTTTATGACAGCCTGTTACATGGTGTTTGACTTTGATAATAACCAGATCATTCAATGCAATGCAGGACATCCGGGTCCAATCTGTTTCTCAGCCGCTGGTTCAGCCATTACTGTGACCACTTCAGGACTCCCCCTGGGAATCATGCCCTTTGCTTATGACGAAGAAAAACTGCCCTTGGGACAGGGCGATCGCATGTTGCTTTATACGGATGGCCTTGTTGAAGTTGCCAACGCAGAGGATCAACTCTGGGGACATGAGGGTTTGAAAAACTCACTTTCAACAGCCCTCAATCTGCCCTTGTCACAATGGATTCATCACGCACTTGCCACTTCCAGATCATTCAATGCCCAGTCCTTTTTTAATGACGATGTCACTGTGATTGCCATTGAACGTGCATGATTGAGTTTGTTTTGCCCAACACCTTGGACGGTAGCATCGGGTTACGTCCCGATAAATGCCACGGTTTGTAGCCCTCTCCGGGACGCAACCCAATGTCGTCAACTTAGAAATTCTTCGCTGGATAATCCCCCTTTACAAAGGGGGCATGGGGGATTTAACACTCAGAATCACATCCCCCGATCCCCTTAAACCAAGGGGGAATTGATTCACAGTACCATTCAGAAGGCTTAAGTTGATGACATTGGTCCGTTGCCCGGGAGATGGACTGGATTCCCGCCTGCGCGGGAACGACAACAAAGTGTCAACTACTTTTGAAAGGTGCCCAAGATTTTAATCAGTTTCTGACTGCAAAAAGCATCGTGTTTTAAACCAGAATTATTCAATCAGACTGTATCCATGCAATTCCATTTTGATTTATTCATTCCCTATGGCATTCCTCCACTGCTGAGTGTGATTGTTGCCCTGTTTCTGGCATCTTTGACGATCAAAGCCGGAAAATACAACAGGGAAAATCAGTTATTCACTCTGTTCTGCCTGTTTCAAATGTTGGACAATCTTATGGGATTGCTCAACACGGTTCAGGTTTCATCGTCAGAATCTCTTGTGACCACCAGACTCGTTAGTCTGTTCTATATCTTCATCATTCCTGTCAGCATTCATCTCTTCCACACCATGCTACAAATTCAGAAACGAAAATGGCTGTTGCGGGGAAGTTATCTGCTCATTGGGGCAATGGCCCCCTTGACGCAAACGGCATGGTATATTCAGGAAAAACAAAAAGTATTTTATGGCTTTGTCGTTAAAACAGGCTTGGTCTATCAGATCATCTCCCTACTGGGGTTGATGACGCTGATATATTGTGGCTTGTTGCTGACCAGTGCGTTGCGGGCTGAGCAAAGCCCTGTGCAACGGAAAAAAATCCGGTTTATTTTCTGGGGGTTGTTCCTGAGCGGAATGCTCACGGTGATTGACGCCTTGTTAGACATTTCCGGTCATACGGTTTATCCGTTGGCAAATTTTGGTTTCATCCCACTGGGATTGATGGCCTATGGACTACTGCGGCATGACCTGATGGAGATTGCCACCGAATGGTTTTCTCAGGGCTATCTTTCCAGAATTCTGGGTATTTTTGTCTGGTGGCCTCCCGTCGTCGCCTTCCTGTTTTATTGGCTGTCACCACCGGGAATTTTTTATCCGGACCTCATCGAACAGATCGTTCCCTATGGAATTCCTCAGATTATTTCTCTGTTGGTCTGCTATAGCCTGGCATCGTTCTGTTTTTTTCAGGGAAATTACCGGATGGACACCCTGCTGTTTGGCGCGCTTTGCTGGCTCTGGGGTGGCTTGAGTCTGGAGGTCACGCTGATACCACTGCTCGCAGACCCGCAATGGGCCTTGACTGTCAGTAGAATCGACCACTTTTTTCTGGTCAATCAATTGGGGATCTATGCCGGATTTTTATATTACTTTGCGGGTGTGAATAAAAAATGGGTTTACCTGTTCACGATGGCAGGCCTCCTGTTCATGCCGTTCACCCTCACGGATTGGTATTATCAGGGGGTCTATTCCTATGACTGGGGATTCTTTCCTGAAAAAAACATTCTGTTTGAGGTGTTCATTTTTGTGGCACTGTTTGAAGTGTTGTGGACGATCCACACATTACTATCAAAAATCCTTGCCACCCAAGACCTTCAACAACGCAAATCATTCCTGTATTTTCTTGCTGGTGGAATCTTTTCGGCCGTGCTGAGTCTGACGGATGTTCCAGCCGTGTATGGTTGGGATTTTTATCCCCTCGGAAATTTCATGTTCCTGCCCACCCTGATCATGGCTGTTGGAATCTTCAGATACGATCTGATCAGGATCAGCCCCTACAGGAAAGAGCTGGCACTGCGTAAACTGGCACTGGTGATGCTGGCTCTGGTCTATGGCGCGTTGCTGTTGCTGGCATGGAAAGGACTTGCCGGCCATTCCCTGAAGGAGATCCTGAAGGAAATTATTCCTTACAGGATGTTTTCGGTCCTGTCTCTGGGAATCTGCCTGTTTCTTTCCTTTGCGGCTCTTCGTGTGGGGCGACTTAAACAGGAACTGCTGTTATTCAGTTTATCCTGTGTATTATTAGCCCTGCTCTCGCTGGACCTGTTGCTTCTCGGCCTGGTCAATACGCCTGAACAAGCCCTGAAAATCATGCGAATTGATCATTTGTTCGTGGTGTTTATTCCATCGGTTTCATTGCATCTGACGCTCGTTCTGTCAGAGGTTTCCCGCCCCAAAACCCTGTTGCTGGCATACATGGTCAGCCTGTTGTTGTTGCCCTGGACCCAAACCGATTATTATTTTCAGGGGGTTCTGCATTATTACTGGGGGTTTATTGCTGAAAAAAATGTGGTCTTTGATGTTTTCGGAATTTTTATTGTGCTGGTTGGCGCACTGGACATTTATATTGTCTATACCGGTTATCATCGCCTGACGGAGGCCTATAAAAAACGGCAATTGGGCTATTTCGGCTGGAGTCTCATCATCTTACTCCTTCTCAATCTGGGAAACATGCCCGCAATGTATGGAATAGCCCTGTATCCTTTGGGCAATTTTACTTTTCTACCCATCCTCCTTCAGGGCTATGCACTGCTTCAACGCTATCAGGCGTCGGTCGTTCAGCTTTTAAGGAAGAGCCTTCACTTTGGAATTTTGCTGGGATTTGTTTCCGGTATCGCGGTTTTTCTTGGAAACTATTCGATTCCTGAACCGGTTATTATCATTGGACTCGTTTTCGGGTTTCGCATCCTGGATCGAATAGCCTTTCAATTGTTGAATCTTGTATTTCCCACGGAACGTCATTACTGGAAAAAAGTTTTGCAGGATATCAACATCAAGCTGTCGATTGCGCTGAATCAGCAAAGTGTGGAACAGACGGTGATCCCACACCTGCTTCATACGATGGAAAGCCGGAAATGCCGCCTGTTTTTTTCTGATAAACACGCGCTGTTTTTTCAGGGTACCAGCTACCTTCCGTTGAGCAGGGATCAGGATTATCGGCAGACAGGTTATTTCCCGGAGGATTCACTCAAAATCAATGCGGATCACCCGCTGGTGCAAATGCTGTATGAAGCCCAGGATCAAATCTCTTCAGATCAAATGGATGAATGGTGCAGGTCCCATGGCATTGTGCTGAATCCGGATGAAGGATTTTCAGCCAGTGTTCTGCTTCAACCTGTCTTTTTTCATGGCGCACTGATCTGTTTCATCACGCTTGAAGAAAAACAGAATGAACAACTCTATGCGGTAGAGGAGCAGGAATTTGTCAGAAATCTGGCCTCAAGTCTGGGTCCTGTCATTGAAAACATCCGCTTGATCGTGTCTTTGGAAGAACGGGTCCATGAACGCACCCAAAACCTGCAAAAGGCAAGGGACCAGTTGAGTCTGATCAATTCCATCAGCCAGAAAGTCGGACTTGCTCTGAATTTAAAAGAAGCGTTCCATATTTTCATCACGGATGTGGTCCGTAGCCTGGAACGCGAGGCTTCCGGTTCCATTTTTCTGTATGACGAAGCTTCAGGAAAACTGGTTTATCTGGACAGCTATCAACTGGTGGCGGAAGTGGCCAAAACTTTTTCGATCAAGGTCAATCCGGAATCCTCCTATGCCTGGTTTGTTTTCCAGACGCAACAACCCGCACTAGTCCAGCAAAAACAGATTGTCAAATTTTTGACAGATGATTTTTTAAAAATGCATTGTGGCAAAATGCCTCTTGAGCAACTGATACTTCCCCTGGTTTCCTCTGGAAAAGTCGCAGGTCTCATCAATATTTCCCATTATGATTCGAATCGCCTGCTACAAATGGATGAGCAGTATTTTTTGCAGGGACTCGCCCGTAACCTGTCCCATCATTTTGACATGATCCTGCATGTGGAGGAACTTCAGGAACGGGAGCAGGAAATCGCTCACATCAATCAGATCGCTCAAGCCGTCAATTCAACCCTGGCCCTGGATGAGGTTGTGCAGGTGGTATCAGAAGCACTGCAAAGTATTTTTGAGTTCAATCAGATTGGTATCTGGTTGGAAAATGAGGACCGTACCGCTTTGAAAGTGGCGTTCCATTATGGCGAAGCGCTCTCCAGAGAGACCTTTGATCAACTGCGGGAAATTGAAATGCCACTGAAACCGTTTGCCAGCTACATTTGTGAAGTCTATCTGAAACGTTCGCCGGAATATTTTCCACAGATCACGGAGGAATTTCTGGGATATTTCTTTCCCAAAGACACACAAATCCAGAAAATCACCCAATCCATTGCCTATTTGCTCTATCCGCTGGAAGTTCACAACAAGGTGATTGGTGTGATTGCATTTGGTCATACCCATCAATTTTTCAATCTGAAAGAAGATGAAATTTATAAAATTCAACGCTATGTCACCCAGATCGCGACCGCGATTCACAATGCAAGACTTTATGAAGAAACCCTTGAACATGAACGGCAAATTCAGATCGCACATCAGGAAATGAGTCATCTGAATGAAGTGCTGCAAACCGTCAATTCCACGCTGGATCTGAATCAGGTTGAGCAAACCACACTCAAGGCGTTGGACGATCTGTTTGGTTTTGGCGCGCTTTGTATCAGTTTGATTGATTCGACGGCCACCAATCTTGTGTTTCTCAGACCTTATGGAAACAGGGTTCCCGAAGCCACCAAAGCCAGGTGGGAATCCATTAAAATTCCGTTGAATTCTGATAGCTTTGTCGCAAAAACCGTTCAATACAACAGTCCGAACTATATCCAGAACATCACACCGGAGTTGACTGAATTTTTCGATGTTCATGACCGCCAGCTTTATGACATTTACCCCTTTTGCTGGGTCTTGCTCATGCCCCTGGAGACACAACAGAAAGTGATCGGAACCATAGTGTTTGGTGATAATGAAAAACTCATTGAAATTTCCGAACAGGATTTGAAAAAAATCGGCTGGTATGTGGCCCAGATCGCCAATGCTTTGCAGAATGCCAGAATTTATGAAGACTCGCTCGAAAAACAATCCCAGATTGAAGCGGCCCGTCAGGAAATCCAGCACATGAATCAAGTGATTCAAATCGTCAATTCCACGCTGGATCTGGATGTGATCGTCAAACAAGTCATGAATATTTTACAGGAAATTTTTGAGTTCAATGGACTGGGAATTTCGCTGATGGACGATACCGGGGAAAATCTGGTGTTTCACGCGGCGTATCATGATGGCAGTTGGTCTGGTTTTGATGAAGAAAAATGGAAATCCGTTGTGATCCCGGTTACGTGCGAAAACAGTTTTTTTGTAAAAACCCTGTTCTACAATGATCCAAACTATATTTCCCCCATTACGCATGAACTTGTTGACTATTTTGAAGACCATGATCGTCAGCTCCAGGCTATTTTTCCCACAAAATCTGTTCTGTTTTGTCCTTTGAGTTTTCAGGGAAAAGCCATTGGTGTCATCAATTTTGGAAATGTGCACAAAACCTTTGATCTGACTGATGCGGATATTATGAGGATCCAGCAATATGTGAATCAAATCAGTAACGCGGTGCATAACGCGCAACAGTATGAAGCCCTGAAAACCACCAAAATCCAGTTGGTGGAAAGCGAAAAAATCGCGGCCATGACCCATACTTTTGAGAAATTTGTTCCGAAACAGTTTTTAAACCGTATTGCCCATGAAGGTCTGGAATCCATTGAATTGGGGAGAGCCGAAAGCGATACCATCACCATTCTGTTTTCTGATATTCGAGCCTTCACTGAAATGTCTGAAACCATGAGCGCTCAGGAATTGATGAATTTTCTGAATGCTTATTTACAGCGCATGAGCGAACCCATTCATCAATATGGCGGCTTTGTCGATAAATTTATCGGCGATGCCATCATGGCTCTGTTTGACTTTCCGGACAAAACAGACGCTGAGGAAGCTGAATGTGCGGTCAAGGCCGCCATTGCCATGCAGGAAACATTAAAAATCTATAATCAACATCGACAACAGTCCGGATACCCCCCTGTCGCTTCCGGTATTGGAATTCATTGTGGACCAGTCGTGATCGGAACGGTGGGTTCCAGAGACCGGATGGATTCGACCGTGATTGGCGATAATGTCAATCTGGCATCCCGTCTGGAAGGATTGACCAAATTTTATGGAGTGGACATATTGATCAGCTCCGATGTTCTGGAATTGATCAGCGATCGAAATTTCATGCAATACAGGGAACTGGATTATGTGCGGGTGAAAGGCCGTAAAAATCCTGTCTCAATCTTTGAGGTTTACAACCACAATCAACCTCAGATTCAGTCCTTAAAGCGTGCTTCCGGCAAATATATCCTTCGAAGCCTGATTTCCCGGCAATTAAGCGACTGGAACAACACCGAACAACATTTAAGGAGAGCCCTTGAAGTCTACCCCGAAGACAGTGCCGCCCGATTTCTGCTGAAACAAACTCATCTGTTGCAACAAAAAAATCTACCCGCAGATTGGGATGGCGCCATCAATCTGGATGAAAAGTAAAGAACTCCATCAAAAAATTCTTTCCAAAATTCTTGTGACCCGTTACAGAAAATAAAATGAAAGCTGAAAGAACGCTTCTTTTTTTTCTGGTTCCCTACCTCTTGTGGGGAACCATCCTTAGCCCCAATGTCATCAACTTAAGCATTCTGAATGGTGCTGAGTATTAATTCCCCCTTGGTTCAAGGGGGTTAGGGGGATGTAATTCTGAGCGTTAAATCCCCCATGCCCCCTTTGAAAAGGGGGATTCCCCGGCGAAGAACGCATTAAGTTGACGCCATTGGGTTACGTCCCGGGGGTGAAACAATCCGTGGAATGTCATCGGGACGTAACCCGATGCTACCATCTTCGGACAAGTTGATTTTGGAGATTATATGGAAACCATCAAAAAATTTTTTCCGAAAAACATGTTATGGTTACCCGCTGTTCTGGTGGGAATTGTGGTTCTGGTTGTTCTGGTTAAAACAAAATCGGTTCCTGAACCAACGGCCACGCAGGAACGTGTCTGGAATGTACGGGTTTTCCCGGTTCCAGCGGTGTCGCTGATTCCCAAAGCAGTGGTTTATGGCATTGTAAAACCCGGAACCGTATGGAATGCGATTCCTGAGGTGAGCGGAAAAATAATAGAAAAAAATCCTGATTTGAAACAAGGCGCCTTCATCCCTAAAGATGAAGTGCTGATCAAGATTGACCCCACCCCTTACGAATTGCAGATCCGACAACGAAACGCGGATCTGCGAAACCTGGAAGCGCAACTCAAGGAATTGAATATTAACGAGGAAAACAGGAAAATTTCCCTTAAAATTGAACAACGTTCTCAGGAACTGGCTGAAAAAGACCTCACTCGTCTGCAAAGTCTGGCTAAAAAAGGTGTCAATAACCAGCAACAGGTGGATCAGCAGGAACGAAGCACACTGGCCCAAAGGCAGGTTGTACAAAATCTGGTCAACACGCTGAGTACCATACCCACCCAGCGTGAATTGCTCCAGGCCAGAATTGATGCCTCGCAGGCGCAACTCGAAAGTGCCGAACGTGATCTGAAACACACCGTAATGCGGATGCCGTTTCCCGGAAGAATCGCAACCGTCAAAGCCGAGTTGTTTCAATTTGTGGCTCAAGGTCAGTCCATTGCCACCATTGACAGCATTGATATCGCGGAAATTGAAGCGCAACTTCCTATTGAAAAAGGCAGGTTCCTGATTCCACCCCAACAAATCACCAATCAAGCCCTCATGGCGCAAGACGCCCTTGAACAGAATTCAACTCAAACCCTCATGGCTCAAGACGCCCTTGAACAAAAGTCAACCATCAGCCCTCAACGTGCCGGACCTCAGGAATTTGGCTGGACGGTGACAGTGAGTACCAAAAATGGCAATGCTCTGACTTCCTGGACCGGTCGGGTGGTGAGGGCCAGTGACGCACTGGATGCGCAGGCCCGAACGCTGGGACTCATCGTCGCGGTTGATAATCCTTATAAACCCAATGGTGGCCCGCCTTTATTTAAAAATGCCTTTGTTGAAGTGACCATCCTTGGCAAAGTCCGCCCGGATTCACTGGTGATTCCAAGATCCGCTCTCCATGGGGATACCGTCTATGTCATGAATCAGGAACAGCGCCTGGAAATCCGCAAGGTTCGATTTGTGATCGCGCCCGATGATCTGGTGATTGTGGAAGAGGGACTCACGGCTGGCGAAATCATTGTGGCCTCTGCCCTTGGCTATGGTGTGGAAGGCATGAAACTCAATCCTGTCGAAGACACGGAACTTCTCACCAATCTGATCGCTCAGGCTGAAGGAAAGTGAGGCAACCATGAAAACAGGATTGATTGAATTTTTCACCAGACATCCGACAGCCGCCAATCTGTTGATGATTTTTTTTCTGCTACTGGGCGCGATGGCACTGCCTGAAATGAGGCGGGAAACGTTCCCTGATTTCACGGTCGGGATAGTTCAGGTTTCAGTCGTGTATCCCGGAGCTTCGGCTGAAGATGTCGAAGCCGGCATCTGTCAACCGATTCAGGATGCGATTGATGGCATCCGCAATGTTGCTGAATTGAAATGTGAATCACAGGAAAACATCGGCATTGCCCGTATTGAATGGAATGAATCCGGTAAATTTGATGAATTTGTGGAAGACATCAACACTGAAATAAATGCCCTTCAATCCTTTCCTGCCAACGCTGAAGATCCTGTCATCAAACGGCTCAACCGAACCGACCGGGTTGCCTCTCTGGCCTTGACAGGTCCCATGCCGCCGGCATCCCTGAAAGCCTATGCCGAAGACCTCAAGGATCGGTTGCAGCAAACAGGCATTTCACTGGTAGAGATTGACGGATTTTCTGACCATCAACTCAGAATTGAACTGTCACAGGATATGTTACAGAAACATAAATTGACGGTTGCCGATGTCGCCGGTGTGATCCAGCGACAAAGTGTGGATCTGCCTGTTGGCGGTCTTGAAACACGGGATCAGGAAATCACAGTCCGGTTTGCCGATCAACGTATGACTCCCGCTGAATTTGAATCACTCATCATTCTTGGCCGGGAATCAGGAGCGGAAATTCATCTCGGCGATTTGGCCACCATCACTGACCGCTTTGAGAAAGATGAAGTGAAGATCACTTTTGACGGCAAACGTGCCGCTTTGCTGCACATCAATAAAACCAAATCACAGGACTCTCTGGATATTGGCAATCAGTTGCTCCGGTTTTTAGAGGCAGAACGAAAGGTTTCTCCACCGGGAATTGAATTACACATCACCGGGAATATGTTTTCAGTCGTGCAAGACCGGTTGAACATGCTGGTGAGCAATGGCTTTCAAGGGTTCCTTCTGGTGCTGTTGACGCTCTGGCTGTTTTTCAGTCTGCGGTTTGCGTTCTGGGTGGCCATGGGGTTGCCGGTTTCTTTCATGGGCACCTTCTTTGTGATGCAGGCCATGGACATGAGCCTGAATATGTTCACCATGGTTGGATTGCTGATTGCGCTGGGTTTGCTGATGGATGATGCGATTGTGATTTCAGAAAACATCGCGTCCAGGCTGAAACAGGGAAAATCTGCCATCAATGCCGCAGTGGAAGGAGCGCGGGAAATGGGAATCGGCGTGTTTTCATCATTTTTAACCACTGTGAGTATTTTCGGGCCATTGATTTTTCTGGAAGGCAATATCGGAAAAGTGCTCAAAGTGATGCCGGTTGTTCTCATTGTCACCTTGCTGGTGAGTCTGATTGAAGGTTTTTTTATCCTGCCCAATCATTTGAGTCATTCCCTGGCACACATGGAAAATTTCACTCCGGGACGCTTCCGCGTGAAATTTGATGAAATGCTCGATAAGACACGTGAAGGCTTCGGGCGCTGGGTCGATGTTGTGATTGAATGGCGTTACCTGTTTCTGGGGGGAATGGTGGGAATTTTTTTAATTTCCATCGGCTTGCTGGCCGGGGGCATTGTAAAATTTACGGTGTTTCCTGATATGGAAGGCGACATCATGGAAGCCCGCATTCTGTTACCGCCGGGAACACCACTCACGCGCACAGAAAAAGTAGTGGATCAACTGGTGGTTGCCATGCATGAAATTGATAAAGAATTCACACCGCAACAACCCGAAGGACAATCCCTGGTGAAACACATCAGGGTGGATTATAACCGGAATGCTGACGCCAACGAATCCGGTCCGCATGTGGCCACGGTCATTGTGGATTTGCTCAGTACCGACAGGCGAAACGCCCGATTGGATGATTTGTTCAAGGAATGGCGCGCCAGAACATCCTCGATCACCGATGTTTCCATCATCCAGTTCAAGGAAGCCAGCATTGGTCCCGCCGGATTGCCGATTGATATTCAGCTCAAAGGCAATGACTACCAGCTTCTGAAACAGGCCTCACAGGCTGTGCAGGAATGGTTTCGGCAGTATGATGGCGTCGTGGACCTGACCGATGATCTGCGACCGGGCAAACAGGAAATGCGGCTCAAACTCAAGGAAGGGGCTTTGGCGATGGGCTTTGATGCCAATACGATTGCCGGTCAGTTGCGAGCGTCGTTTCTTAATGCAAACGTGGGCAATGTTTATACCGGAGAAGAATCCTTTGAAATTGATGTTCGACTCCAACAATCCGACAAGGATAGTTTAAACGATCTGGAATATTTCAATCTGATCAATCGGGCTGGCCAGTCGATTCCGTTACAAACGGTGGTGGAGATTCAATACCACCAGGGGTTTTCCAGACTGCAACGCGTGGATCGTGTAAGAACGGTAACGATTCAGGGCGATCTGGATCTTTCAAAATTGAATACCGCGGAATTGCTGGGGCGTTTCCAGAAAGAATTTTTGCCTGAATTCCATAAAAAATTCCCGGAAGTTTCAGTGCAGTTGGGTGGGGAATCCAAAGAAGGCGCCAAAACCCAAAAATCGATGCTACGAGCGTTCCTGATAGGTATTGCGGGAATTTTTATTATTCTCAGTTTCCAGTTCAAGAGCTATGTGGAACCGTTGATTGTGATGCTGGCGATTCCAATGGCCATGATTGGCGTGATTTTCGGACACCTGCTCATGGGACTCAATATCGGCATGACCAGTCTGATGGGATTTGTGTCTCTGGCCGGAGTTGTCGTCAATGATTCCATTTTACTGGTGGAATTCCTGAAAATGCATATCGGCAACGGAGAACGGGTCTTTGATGCCGCAAGACAAGCCAGTAGGGATCGCTTTCGGGCCATCATGCTGACATCGCTCACCACCATTGCCGGCGCTATGCCCTTGTTGTTTGAAACCAGCACCCAGGCCATGACCCTGATCCCTATGGTCACAAGTATTATTTTTGGACTGCTGGCCTCAACCGTTTCTGTTCTGCTGATGGTTCCCGCATTTTACGTGGTGTTGGAGGATCTTGGTCAATTCAAAAAAGTTACACCTGAACTGCTAGAGAAGTTTTGATTTTATGATTTTAAGCTGTTAGAGGACATTTGACTTAACTCCAGAAAATGGCAGAGAACATCCATTCCACAATGCTCATTTTGTGAAAAACATTGGAAGGCCTCCATTTTGGCGAAACGATGACTATAGCCGTTGGTGCCGGTGGTCATATTTCAAACAGTTCTTCCAGGGTTTTGGCGGTCAGAATTTTTTCCGCCAGGGATTCCAGTTGTGGAATGGTCATGCTTTCCAAACGGGAAATGTATTCACTCGGAATTGTGCGGAATTTGATTTTCATCTGTTTCTGGATTACTGAACGTAGACTTTCAATCTTACCTTCAATCTTACCTTCCGCTTTGCCTTCAATCTTACCTTCAATCTTACCTTCCGCTTTACCTTCAATCTTACCTTCCGCTTTACCTTCGTCAATCCATTGCTGTGCTAATGTGGGCATGATGATCTCCTCTAAAATTTCGGGGTTGGGGAGTTTGTGAAATTCCTCCATGAATGATTCTTTCTCCAGATTCGGAGCGGCTTTAGCCAGATAATACAACAACGTTTCCAGATATTCCAGTCCGGTTTTGCTGCGGGAAAATTCCCAGAGCATGGGAAACAGCGTGCCAAACAGTAACCGGGGTAAATCAGGATCATCAATGTGTTTCATCATCAACATCGCGGTGTGGTGGTCAAGACAAAATGGAGTTACTTCCTTCCCGATCATTTCAAACGTACCCAGAGTCCAGAACCGTGAGGGTTCTGGCCGCCGGAGGCAACAAGATCCCCCTTTGGGGAGATCAACTGGCGG
>JADFZZ010000036.1 GCA_015232315.1 SAR324 cluster bacterium
AGAGTTTTACGGGTACCCCGGTTTTATTAGCGGGTTTGGGCAGGGTGATCTGCGCGTAACTCACTTGAGCTTGAGCGTATCGGCCTGGATGATGGTCTTTACGGGGAATCTCCAACTCGATTTCAAATCCCGGGGCGGTTTGTTCCATATAAGGCCAAAGTTTTTGAACTTCCTGATCTAATTTCCGGTTATGCGCCGCCCGGACTAAGACGGTCGGTCCTTGAGCGGTCGTTTGAGCTTCCAAAAAAAGTTCATAAATATCGGATTCGGCGTCCGAAACAGAAACTAACTCCGTGTGGGGAAGTTCTTTCTGGAGGGTCGCCAGTTGTTGAACAGACTCAATCCAACGATAACTTTCTTTTTCTTCAATGGGACGTTGGGCACGTTGTTTACTTTTACCAAAGGTTTCATCATCACGGGACAAGAGTTTGACAAAGACCGTACCCAGAGGAATTTTTTCCGGAGTAAACAACACCACAGGGTGTAACAGGAATCCACGCTGTTTTAGTGTCTGAAGAGGACCCGTACCATGTTTTTGGGATTGTGTACTAAAATCCAGTTGGGTCGTGTCGTGGACTCCTAATACAACCGAATAGGCGCCGGCCCGTTTCACACTGGCCTCACGATGGCTTTTGAGAAGTTCATCTTCAGATACTTTCGGATTGCTTTGAAAACGGTACACGCCTTTGGCATTTGCTTCATCGGCACTGCTTCCATACAGCGTGGCCTGAGGACTCGAATATTGATCAGATAATATCGTCATTGCTCGTATGTTCAGTCGTTCATCATTAAATTTTAATGTTGCAAATTCCTGCTCAATCCAGGGAGCTACCGTAGTTATCAACATGAGAACCTCCACTGATTCATGGTTTGTTTTTGTCACTGGATGTTCAGCTTAGCATAAAAATTTCAATTGTGGAAATGTGTCCAAAGTTAAGCTTAAACCAAGGGGGAATTGCTGCAAGTGCCTTCACAGGGCTTAACAGCCTTGCACCAGAGGCAGGGAAGCAGAAAACCCTGAATGACACGCTGTTTCAACTCCTGATTCGCCTTACAAACTGTGATTCATCAACCATTTGATCCAATGCTTCATCGCCCACGTTCCAAAGCTGGAATGATCATGATTCCCCTGATGATTTTTCTGTTCATGCTGACAACACTGGGGGTTTACGCATACCAGCAGTCGATACAGCACAGGCTACAGACTGACGCCCTGCTGGATATGAACCGTGTCTATCAGTCCCTGAACAATATCCTGACGTCCGCACTCTCAGAAATTCAGAGAATGACCGTTGCGCAACTCCGTGAAAAACCACTCAACCTGACTGCGGAAGCACTGCATGTGGAACCTGGATGGGAAGTCCGGTTGCCTGTCCCCGACGCCTCAAACCGGATCGTCCTGCAGACAAGCTATACCCGCCCGCATTCGAGGCTGGAATTTGAATCACTGTTTCTTCTCACTCCCTGTGATCTGACCCGTGTTTCTTTTCTGGTGATGAACCGGCGCAAGTCTGGCACAACAACGACAGGTGACTGTCAACCGCATACTGTTTTTTTAAGAACGGAGGATCAAGACAACGCACAACCAGTCATGGGTGATGCTGAAATTCTGTGGGCAGGAACAGAGTTGACTGTGACCGTGCATGGCCAAAAACAGGGGATTACGCTCAACCGCAGTGTTTCACTCCTGATTTCAGGAAACACCCGCTTGTTCCTCAAGGCACCACTTTCACCACATCCACTTCAGATCACCACAACCGGCAACCTGGAATGGATTCCTCAAACCCAACTTTCAGCCGGACAAAAACTTTTGTTTTTTGGAATCGTTGAACAGAATCTGCTGATTTATCAAACGGGCACGCCCCGGGATGTTTTGCAGGGATATTTTCTGGTAAAAGGTGAAGACTGTGTAAAACTGGACGGAAATATCCGGAGCCTCCAATGGCATGGGAGCCTTGCCTGTTATCATGAGCCTGATTTTGGATCCGTAACGCCGGAATGGCTCAACGTGTCGCCTTCAGCCTCTGTTCCTGATGCGTTTATCCGATATTTTCTGCAATACCGGGGAACCAGGATAATCATGTTGTAAAACCGGTTTTCAGGAATTCAATCAATGATCGTGCTCTTGAGCAAATCCCGCTTTACTCTCAGTGCTGTGTGATATAGAACTCCCTTAAACGGCCTCAGCCATCTCCACAACTCGTTGGCACGCCACCGGAGGTGGGTAAGGAGGGTTCCCCACCAGAGGTAGGGAACCAGAAAAAATGGTTAAAGATTTAAGGAATCTCGAATGATGAAGTTGTCAAATTTCCTGCTCGTTATCATGCTGTGGACGATGTCTGCGCCCTGTGCCTTGTCCGCGCCAACGCCTCTGGAAATGGAAAACATCCAGGGTCAGGTACGACAGGCCTTCAAGGAATTTATTCAGTTATGGCGGACAGAACGTTATTTTGAGTTGTATGATTATGGAACCGAACAATCCCGCAAGAAACTGACGCTTGAGGAATACGCGACACGCATGGTGGAACTGAACTGGGTTCCTGTTGGAGACCTGAAAGATGAAGAGATGGAACTCTCGTTTGTTTTCAGAACCATGCTGTATGTCAATGTTCCGCTGGAGTTCAAACACAAAAGCAACCAAAGCCTGCAATTCAAAAAAAAACAGGCCTTTCTGCTGATGCTGGAAAACAATAAATGGCGTTTCGATCTGCTTCAGATGATCCGTTCCCCGTTTTATACACCGGAGAAACCTTTACGGGAAGATCCCTCCAAACCGCAATAATCTTACTGTTTCTCGCCACTATGAGTCAGGAAGAACAAACACTGATAGGTGTTCTGGAAAAAATCATCCGCTCCTTTCCCGAAACCGGGTTCATGATCGGTGGCTTCCGCGAAGAAAAAACCGGGCAATATCTCATCATCAAGGGTTCCGTTTTCAATGTGAATGAAAATGATATCCTGCAAATCAAGGGACACTGGGAACAACACCGCATTTATGGAAAACAGTTTTCGGTGTCAGAATTCATGCCAACCCTTCCCCAATCGGTTGAAGGCATTGAACGCTATTTGTCATCCGATATGTTTCATGGCATAGGAAAAGCGACAGCAAAACGCATTGTGGAAAAATTCGGAGAAGATACCTTCAGGATCATTGATGAATCGCCGCAAGAGTTACTCAAGGTGGAACGCTTCACCAAAAAACACCTTCAGGCTGTGCTGGATGTTCATGAAGAACAGAAGGAACTACGTGAACTGTTGAGCTTTCTTTACAGTTTGGGAATCTCGCAGACTTATGCCCGTAAAATTTACAATTTTTATGGAATAAGCTGTGTGCCTGTCATCCAGAGCAACCCCTACACCCTCACAGAAATTCAGGGCATTGGCTTCCTCACCGCGGATCAGGTGGCCTCCAGACTGGGCTTTGGCAACAATTCGCCGGAACGCGCAGTCGCGGGGTTATTGTATATGCTGGAGCAACTGGCTCAGAGCGGACACACCTGTTATCCCCGAGAATTGCTCCTCGAAAAAACCTCGCAGGACCTTCACATTGAACAACCCGTTCTTCAAACCGCCATCACCCAACTGCTGGCAGACCATTCCCTGAAAGAGCGGCTTATTATCCGTAATGAGCAAACCCTGTCGTTCATTGCGAGACCACGGTATTATTATGCGGAAAAACGAACGGCTGAAGCCCTGATGCGGATTTTCCAGAGCAGTTCCTACACCCGGTTTGAGCAGAAGGAAACACTCATCAGCCGTCAGGAAGCCCGTTGGGGCATGTCGCTGGACGCCATTCAGCGTGAGGCCATTCAAGCCGCTCTGGAACACAAGGTACTGATCATCACCGGCGGTCCGGGCACAGGAAAAACGACCATCATCCGCTTCATTCTGGAACTGATAAAACCGCATATTCCATCCATCGCACTGGCGGCACCCACTGGCCGGGCGGCTAAACGTCTTACGGAAACAACCGGAATGCCTGCCGTGACCATTCACCGGATGCTGGAATATGGCCGGCAGGGATTTGTACGAAATCGGGACAATCCCCTGGAGACTGAACTGCTGATTGTGGATGAAACCTCCATGATCGACTGCCTGCTCATGGATGCCCTGATGGATGCCCTTCCGGTGGAATCAAGACTGATTCTGGTTGGCGATATTGACCAACTGCCGTCTGTCGGACCGGGAACCGTTCTGCAGGATCTGATTCATTCCGGAGAAATTCCGGTCATTCGTCTGCAAACCATTTTCCGCCAGTCCAACAACAGTCTGATCACCCTCAATGCCCACAAGGTACGCAAGGGAGAATACCCTGAAATCCATGAAGCACAGGGAGATCTCGCCGATTTTTATTTCATCCGCGAATCAGATCAGGACGCGATTGTAGCCAAAATTCTGACAATGGTGACTGAGCGGATTCCCCAACGTTTTGGTTTTGACGCAAAACTGGACATCCAGGTGCTGTCGCCCATGCACCGTGGTCTGACAGGAACCATTGCCCTCAACGCGAGATTACAGGCCGCGCTCAATCCATCGGATACATTTCTGGAACATCGGGATTACCGTTACAGCAAAGGCGACAAGGTCATGCAACAACAGAACAGTTATGACAAGGAAGTGTTCAACGGGGATGTGGGAATTGTCATGGATTGCAATCCGAAAACCAAAGAATTATGGGTGCAGTATGATGTGGGCATTGTGCACTACGACGAACAGGAACTGGACCAGATTCTGCTGGCCTATGCCATTTCAGTGCATAAATCCCAGGGAAGTGAATATCCGGCAGTGATTGTACCAGTGACAGCCCAGCATTATGTCATGCTTCAGCGCAATCTGTTATACACGGCCATCACTCGTGGAAAAAAACTGGTCATTCTCATTGGAACCCCCAAAGCCTTGAAACTGGCCGTGGATAATGCCAGCCCCATGACCCGATACACCGCCTTGCTGGATGAGTTAAACGCCCGGCATCGTTGACCGGGAATCCTCTTACGCATCTGTTTCCGGATAAGCGTTCAGCTATCAGTATTCAGCCGTCAGTGTTTATGCGCTTTGGGAGCATTATGACTCAATAGCAGAATGATCGTTTGGCTTCCAGAGCTTGAGAATGCTTGAAAACTGAGAACGCTTACGTTTCTGGAGTCGTTTCCGGTTCAGGCTCAACATTGAGCGGTAATTCCATTTGAGTGGATTCATTGTCTGCCATGCCCAGTTCATTCAGGGAGGGGAGACTTTTCATGTCCTTGAGTCCGAATACTTCCAGAAACAGTTTGGATGTTCCATAAAGGCTGGGGCGTCCGGGAACCTGTTCTCTTCCAACAATTTTGATCAGCTTTTTCTGTAGCAGGGTCCGCAGGGAATAGGAACAGTCCACCCCTCGGATCTGCTCTATCTGTGCCCGGGTGCTGGGTTGTTTGTAAGCCACGATGGACAGGGTTTCCATCATGGCAGGTGACAACTTAATGGTTTTTGATTCATCAGATTTCACAACCCATTCCCGATATTGCACCAGTGTTCGCATCTGGTATCCGTCCCCAATGGTTTCAATCCGGAACACTCTGCCTGTTTTCTCATAATCACGGTTCAATTTCTTGACACATTCCCGCACCATCACAGTAGAAAGCCCTTCCACCGCCTCCGTGATCTGCTTCACTGAGACAGGTCGGGAGGAAACAAATAAAATGGCTTCAACGATTTCAGTAAAATTGGAGGAAGGTTTCATGTTTTTTTAAATTCGATGTTGTTCGGAATTTTTGGCAAATGTTGGGCGACCAGCGGGTCGCCCCTACACATTGGTTTCTACAACAGATGTCCGCGCCTATTTGTCCCAATTACGATGTAGGGCGACAGGTCGCCCCTGTATTAAAACACAGGAAGCCCCCACAATTTCGGATTGAATTCTTCCAGACTGTTGAGAATCTGATGTGCCTCTCTGTAAACGTCATGCGCCATGTTGGGATCAGGTACCACAACGACCGACATACCGGCTTTCAAAGCAGCTTCCATTCCTGAGGGGGCATCTTCAAAAACCAGACAATCCTCAGGCCTGCCACCCAGTTCATCAGCCACAGCCAGAAAAATATCCGGTGCGGGTTTCCCCTGTTTCACCCTTGGATCATCGCCCGTAATCACGGTCTGAAATACATCGAACCAGCTTTTGTGACGGGATGTTTTGAGAGCAAACATTTCACGGGTGGTGCTGGTTGCCACACCTTGTGGAATACCCTGACGGGCCAGATGCTGTGTCAACCGCATTGCGCCCGGAAGAGGTTCCGCAGAAGGAAAGAGTTCCCGCAAACGCTCATTTCGTTGTTCCAGATATTGCTCTGGCTTGATAGGCAGATTCAAGGCGTTGACCAGAATGTTTGCCGCATCAATCGCTTTTTTACCAATCATCCTTGATTTGACAGACCAATCGAACGTCTTGCCGAATTTTCCGACAATCTCCTGAGTGACAATGGTGTAAAACTGTTCGGTGTCGAGCAGCAATCCATCCATATCATACAGCACATGGGTGATTTTTTTAGAGTTCATGTCATTCCTATTCGAGTTACACACATTTTCAAAAAATTGATTTTGCCAGTTACAGAAGCAAGGATCAAGCACTCGAAAAATGATTTGTAAAAACGCTTCAATAAATTAGAAAAATCTGAGCGCTGAAAGCTGAAAAATTACAACCTTTTAAATTGCTATTGACCAACCTGAATTAGACTTGTTATGAACCACTAGAATCACTTTGGTTTTAATAAAAATTTTAGCAAGGAGACTATGCAATGAAACAAGTTATTAAACTTATTAGAAAATCACTACTGGTAACAGCATGTCTGTGGAGATGAGCAATTTGAACAAAAACAGGAAGAACAGACTGTCTATAGAATAAACAGAGACGATTTAATCAAATCAGATTTCAGACAGAAATTTCTCTTTGGTACATCAAGACCCATACAGGTTGCTGGTGCAACCCATTATCACCATCATTTCATAAGGAGAACTCTATGGATAAACAGAAACTCGGCATTGGTGCTGCAATCATACTGATCCTGTTCATAGGATTTTATTTTTTTTTAGGCGAAGAACCTCCTCCTGAAGAAGTTGCGTCCGTAGTTCAAACACCACAATCGCCACCAATGCCTCCTGACGATGTAATTGTAAATGAAACAGAAGTGCCCAAATTGAAATTGGTGGACGATCCGACGCAGGCAGATACAGAATTGACTACTCCACCCAAGGACCATATGGCAGGAAAACCTGAAATAAAACAAAGGCTGGAAGAAATTGCTGCAGAATATGCTGAAAATCTGAAGATACCGGCATATTCACAAGTGATCGATGAAACAGCTCCTACCTTGAAACCTTATCAATTCAGACCCTACCAACGTCATTTTGGAAATTTCCAGTATGATGTTGTATTGCCTAAAGCCAATTACTTTTATCCTGAAATAATCCCTTACAAATTCAGGATCTTCGCCAGCCAATCAGAACCTATTCCAGAAATTTTCAATATAATTGCCGAAATATCTAATGAAACTGGTCTTGTTTTAGCTTCATTTGAGATTCCACAAACGACTAATGATGAGATGGAAAAAACGTATACTTTAGACATTGCTCCACCTGCGGATGATAGCACTGCCTGGAGTGGTGAGCTTAAAATATTAACAAAATTTTTGGTAATGGGATATGGAGATAAAGCCTTGGTCACACAAATTCAATATCAGGTTTCTGTAGGAGAAATTGTATCCATTGATGACACAACTGTTGAGGGACCTCATTTAATCATTCCTGTACACGTAAATGTTCCGAAACAGGCCCAATATAAATTAAGAGGGCATCTGTTCTCTCAGCAATCTGGTTTGCCGTTATTGCTGTTAGATGAAACACAATTATTGAATCAGGGCATGAATACAGTGATGTTAAAAGCCCATATTTCTGGAATCAAATGGGTTAATGATGAAGGGCCATATCAATTGAAGTCGTTTATTCTCGAGCGCATGCCAGATGCAATAAACAAAATCAGTTATGGTATGGGGAATACGGACAATGTCACATTTAATATTCCAGCTCATAGCTTCGATCAGTATAAAGATGAACCTTACAGTGATTCCGCAGAGCAACAAAAACTCCAAAGATTCCAGCAAATCATTCACAATATTAAATAACAAAAATCTCAGACCATTTAATTTTTCACAGTTAAATTTTTTAACTTTTTTTAGGATAAAAACAAAAAAATGTTATCACACCTAACAATTTGTTTTGAAATACATTATTTACAATTCACAACGAAAATCAGCTCAATCAGGAAAAAACCATTCACGACAAAAGACTGTAATAAATATAATATTTTAATTACGATCAACCCGTGTTCAACTGCAATTTATTAATTAACATTCAGGAGGCATTATGAAAACTATAATTCGCTATCTAACAATTGGTGTTCTGGGATTTTCTGTAGCCCTGTCCGGTTGCCAACCACCACAGGAGGAGGATAATCATATCAATAATGACGTGTCATCTGTTCAGATGGAATCAAAAAATTTAGATTTTGATTCCACGATGGAAACTCAACGTAACACGGTAGCACCTGACGTGATCTATATTGAGGGCTTCGGAAATTTTATGCATACCTCCAATGATAATAGTGGGAGTTCAATCATTCAAACCGTATTGAACTTTTTTATTAATACAGTGACTTCAATCACAGGTTCAACGTCAAGTGATTCTCAATTAGAAATGGCCAAACTATATTGGGGCGTATATAAATTAAATTTTAATCCAAGCATTTCTAAAGAGGCCCATCTGCATTGGGACTCCGGATATCGTTTTGACGCTATCGGCAGGGAGTTTACCTCCATAGCAGGTAATAAGTTCAATGCTACGCAATTATATGATAATTATGATTGTGTTGAAAGTTATATGGGGGCAACCAACAGTTCTCAAGATTCAGCGATCGATGTTTGTTCATCTGGAACCTATAATTCTGGTACAAAAGGGTTAATTACCAGGTTGAAAAATCTAATGGAAAACCAAGACACACGAGTAGGACAAAGTGGCACTTTTTGTGGCGACACCAATGGTTGTATTTTCATCACGCATTCAACTGGAGGTGGGGTCGCTGATGTGTTGCTGGCAGAGTTATATAAACATCGAACTGAAGCAGCTTATATGGTTAATGGCAAATCAATGTGGGAACGCATCAATTTTTCTCTTGAAATAGCGTCTGCATCCGGTGGAACTGGCTTGGCTTCATGGATTATTGATACGATTGCCAACCACGGTACCATTGATTTGATTGTGACCCAAGTGACTTGTTCAGATACAGAACCCCTCATCCGCTTACTTTTCTCTCAATTCCGCTGTGGTCAACCAGGAAGTGAAGGTGCAGGATATAATCTTATTCCCGATAATGCACGTAGAGCTACACTTTCAGGAAATCAACAAAATGATGGAAGAACCCCTGTACTCCATGTTGCCGGAAATGGTCACATTCTCTGGTTGGATTTATCTCTGCTTGGCTTTTCAATTTACGAAGGGGATCCTGTGATTGTAGATCATTTGAATTCGTATGAAAAATCCGCTAACCGTAATGATGGACTGGTCGGTCTTCATTCAGCCTGTGGATATAACAATACCTATGAGGTCACTAATTGTGTTGCAGGCTATGGTCTTTATACCAATCATCATCCGTTTATCTTAACTGAAGAAGGTCATCTCAGTCAGGTGATTCCAGGTGCCACCATGAAATCAATTGGAGGAAATGAGTATCTTTCAACTGTGGGATGGGTTCCTACTTCATCAAACTATACAAAAGCTGTTACTACGGATGATGATAGTTCAACTGACGCAAAAAACTCTGCCAATAATAGTGCATTAACATCAACGCCAACATCTGCAGGAACATATAATTTGCAAGTAAGAAATACGGTATCTGCTTCATTAGCAACCAAAACTGGGTCTAAATGTATTAATAAATTCATTGTATGTTTGGATTATGAATATTATTGGAACGTTAATGGCACTCTGTCTGGTACAAATAGAATTTCTAATGATGATCAAAATCTTCCAAAAGTATTGCAAAGCATGGATTTATTAATGGAACGTGGTGATGCGGGGGAAATGACTGTCCAGTAAAAGAACAGTCATTCATTGATCATCGCAATCATAAGATCATCCTGAAGAAGCGGTTTCTGGTCATTGACTGGAAACCGCTTTATTTTTGAGCCCCCCTCCTTTTGATGATCCTGAATAAATTATTATTGACCTATCGGATCTCTACTTGTTATGAACCACTAGAACCACTTTGGCTTTGATAATCATTTTGCAGGGAGACCATGCCATGAAAAATGTTAAGAACCTCATCAAAAAATCACTGTTGGTAACAGGATGTCTGTGGATGAGTGTGATCTATCCGGTATATGCACAGGAAAAACCTGAACAAAAACAGGAAGAACAGACCGTGAATAAAATCAACAGAGATGATTTAATCAAATATCGTAATTATGTCATGACGATCAAAGGAAATCACACACAGGCACTCCGTCTGCTAGTCGCTAAAAAAATCAACCTCAGAAATCAATTCATCACCCATGCAGAAGCATTGCGAGCATTGTCCTTTGAAATGCTTCGATTGTTTTTACCTGGAAGTCTGGGGCCAAAATCCAGAGCAAAGGCTGAGATATGGGATCAGAATGGCCATTTAGCCAAAAAGTTTGTGGAACAAACCCAGATCATGGAAAAAGAAGCATCGCAACTGGTTGAAGTGGCTCGATATGGAAGTCTGGACAGCATCAAAAAACAACTCCGATCCTTTGAAAAAAATGGATGCAAAGGATGCCATTCAGAATTTCGTGGTGAAGGTCAACCAGATCCGATTGATGAATACAAGGAAGATGAATAACAAATAGTTCATCTTCATCAGTGACTTATGCTTTATCGGACGGGGTTGATCATATTTTGGGCCACAAATTGTAGGGGCGAACCTGTGTGTTCGCCCTACTCTTGGGCAGACACACAGGTCTGCCCCTACGGTACAAAACCCAAACTAGGTGGAAAATCAAAAACCGATTTTTTGACACATGACCGAAAATATGACCAACCCCTTTTTTCCCCACTTCCACGCTGGATTTTTTCTGGTCTATTTCTCTCAGGTTCGATAGTTTTATAGAAAAGCATCCACAATTACCTGAATGGAGTCCATATGGGGTTGAGTGTAGAAGATAAAAAAGAAGTGGAAGAAATTGTGAAAAGTGTCATGCAGTTGCATCAACTGGATGTGCAAGTCCTGCAACAACAATGGAGAAAGTTCAAGGAAGCGCCTGAAGCCAGACTTGCGGCATTGGAAGTTCAGACCTCTGAACTTGGCCGGGAAATTCGGGAATTCAAGCAGGATGTATCAAAACGTTTTGAACAGGTGGATAAACGTTTTGAACAGGTGGATAAACGTTTTGAACAGGTGGATAAACGTTTTGAACAGATGCGTCAACAGATGGATGATCTCAACAAAACCATGATGCGGCTCCATGAAAGCATGAATGCCCAGGTCTGGAAATTTCTTGGGGGATTAGGCGTTATTCTCATTTTATTACGTCTGTCTGGTTCGATTTTTCCTAATCTCCCATGATCATGAAATAACGCTTACCACAATGATTATTCAGGACATTCCATAAGGTTGGAATATTCGTTCATCGCAAGTAGCGCAAAATAGGTAGGGCTGGCATCAATGTTATGCTTTTTATTAGGATGAGTTGGTCCAAAGTCAAATGGTGAAGGAAAACTACCGTTTTGTTTCTGGACAGATAAAAGTTTTTTAAGCATCTGACTTGACGGAATGTCAACTTTTCGGTTAGCCCGTAAATACGCATACAGGAGAATATCCATATTCAGTCCAGTTTTTATCACTCTGGTAACATTCAATTTGTTCACAGCCTGCACCACTCTTTTGCGGGCAATCTCATATCGTTCCTGTTTGATCACACCATTCTTCTGTTCCTGCCAACCTCGAATCACATACATTTCCGGCAGAATATCGGCCCAACCAATCATCGCTCCTGAGGGTTCCAGTTCAAGTGACGGACTCTGAATATTCATCAATGGATTATGACGACTGAAGCGCGTGATGGATTTAAAATAGGCGAGCTTCGCATCCAGTTCATTCGTCACAGGAGAGCATTCAGGAACCAGATTCAAGGGGCCATAACTGCGCCGGATATTTCCTGAAAAACATTCGCCAACACCATCGTTCTTCCAGTGGGAATGAATAAATTTGGCATAATAATCCATCATCGGTTTCATCTGACGAAATGGCGCATAACTTTTTTCCATTCCGGTCAGCAACTTAACCAGGACACATCCTTCCCGTTCCCAAATATCCTGACCAAACGTACTTGAAAAGTAATCCATGATTTTTTTTCTGAGAAACAATTCTTCTCCGGAGTCCCCTGTGAATTTTATCACATCTTGATACATGAGAAAATGTACTAGAATATAAAGATCAACCTGAATAGGTGGAGTGGTGTTGTTTACATCCAGGTAACTTTGTTTGACAGAATATAAAAAATATTTTCTGGCTCGATTCATACTGGAATGGAGCACACTGCATAACAATCGCTGTTGGGGGGATAATCGCTGAATGGCAATGGTGCGTTGAATGGATGAGGGGAGTGTATGATTTTTCCAGGACCACCAGGTGAAATTGGCCAGCAACGCAACAATCAGCACACACAGGATTACTTTGGACAACATAAATTTCATGGGAAGCCTGAATTGCAGACCTCCCCATCAACAAAACAGGGAGGTGTTTGAAAAACCACAACGGATCTCAACGAAACCCTTCCATTTTGGCAATGATTTCTTTCATGACTTCATTCGATCCACCGCCTATCTCTGAAAGTTTGGAGTCTCTGTAATAGCGGGCTACCGCATATTCTGCCATCAAGCCATAACCGCCATGAAGCTGACAGCATTCGTTCGTAACCCGCATCTGGGTTTGGGCGGCGATCAGTTTCAGAATGGACGTATCTCTGGTGAAATCGCCACCAGCCTGAACTCTGGAAACACAATACTGAGCCAATGCTTCAACGGACATAATTTCCGCCAGCATCTGCGCCATTTTATGTTTGGTCACCTGGTAGGATGCCAATGCCTGACCAAACGTTTCCCGTTGCTGAATATAGGTTTTAGTCAACTCATAACACCGCTTCATGGCACCCAGCATTTGAAACGCTCCCGCAAGACGTTCGAACTGAAACTGTTTCATCTGATACACAAACCCTTTGCCTTCATCACCAATCCGATGCTCTTCCGAAACACGAACGTCTTCCAGAACAATCTCGGCAGTGTCTGATGAAAGATGGCTGATTTTTTTAAGCGACCGGCCCACGGAAAACCCCGGTGTGTTGGTTGGGACAACAAACAGCGAAAACCCGCCATGTCCCTGTGCGTCACTGGTCCGTGCGAGCAGTGTCAGAAAATCGGCCTGAGTTCCATTGGTAATGAACATTTTGGTGCCATTGATAAGGTAAGAATCACCATGCTTGACCGCTTTGGTTCGAATTCCTGCCACATCCGAACCGCATCCAGGCTCTGTAACCGCAATGGAACAGATCATTTTTCCACGGATTGCGGGTTCAAGATAATTGCGTTTCAGAAATTCATTGCCAAAATGAGCAATTGCCGGAGTCGCCATATCTGTTTGCACAGCCAGTCCAAGGGATACCCCTGGAGAATCGCAACGAGCTAATTCTTCTGATAAGATCAGTGTGTAAAGATAATCCGCATTCATTCCGCCATATTCCTCAGGATAGGTGAGTCCGAGAAAACCCAATTCTCCGGCACGTTCCCATACATGGCGTGGTGTTTTGCCCGCCAGCTCCCATTGTTCCACATTCGGTCGAATTTCTTTTTCAACAAATTGTTTCACAGTTTTTCGGAAAAGGTCATGTTCTTCAGTAAAATTCAACAAACTCATGGGGCTCCTTCACAAAAGAATTGATTCAATCTAAATGCTGTCAATGCACGCTGAGCATTATTTTTTAAAATCCCTCATTGTTGTCCGGGAAGCAGTTCCAGAACACGATGGATCAGGCTGATTCCAGCTTCATCCTTGAGACTCAGGATGGATTCAGGATGGAATTGCACAGTGACCACAGGTTTTGATTTGTGGCGCAAGGCCATGATCACCCCGTCGTCTGTTTCCGCAAGAATTTCCAGGCATTCCGGCAGGGTTTCACGTTCCACATAGAGACTATGATAGCGTCCCGCAATGAAGGGATTGGGCAATCCCTCAAAAATGGACTGGTTGTTATGGAAGATTTTTGAAGGTTTTCCGTGGATTGGTGTTTCAAATGTTTTCAGGGTTCCTCCGAAAAATTCTGCCATGCCCTGATGTCCCAGGCATACGCCAAATACAGGAATATTTCGTTTAACAGCTTCGCCGACAAGTTCAGGAACCCCTAATTCACGAGGCGTTTTGGGACCGGGAGAAATGAAAATCAGATCCGGTTTGATGTCATCAATCATGGACGGTGGAAATCCGGAACGCAGGGTAATGACCCTGGCGTCAGTCTGTCGGACGTAGTTCGCCAGCGTGTGAACAAAACTGTCCTGATTGTCTACAAACAGCACTGTTTTATTTTTTCCTGAGGGAATCCGGGGCACCTTGACAGATTTGATCAGTTTTTTCCCGAGCACCGCTTCCAGAAACGCTGATGATTTGATGCGGGTTTCCCGTTCTTCAAGTGCCGGATCAGAATCAAACAGCAGGGTAGCTCCTGCGCGCACCGTCGCTTTACCCTGTTTGAGCTGAATGGTTCTGATGGTCATTCCGGTGCTGACGTTTCCATTGAATTTCAGCACGCCAATACATCCGCTGTACCATTCTCTTGGTGAGTTTTCCAGATCCTCAATGGTCTGCATGGCAATGGGCTTGGGAGACCCCGTCACGGTACAAGCCCACATGTGGCACAAGACAGCATCCAGCGCGTCATATTCCGCAGACAGTTGTCCTTCCACATGATCGACAGTATGGATCAGTCGCGAATACATTTCTATCAGACGGCGTCCACGGAGTTTGACACTTCCCGGAATACAGATGCGGGACATGTCATTACGATCGACATCGGTGCACATGGTCAGTTCTGATTCTTCCTTTTCCGAGGAGATGAGCTGTTTGATGTGTTCCGCGGTCTCCATGGGGCTGTTTCCAACTGGAACCGTGCCTGAAATGGGACAGGTTTCAAAACGGCCATTTTCGACACGCACATACATTTCCGGGGATGCGCCAATGAGATGTTCATGCCCAAGGTTGATCAAAAACGTATAGGGACTCGGATTGCTTTGACAAATTCGCTGGAACAGTGTCAGCGGTGGTTCGTCAAAACCGGTGGAGAAGGATTGTGACAGCACCACTTCAAAAAAGTCACCACGGCGGCATCCTTCACGGATTGCTGAAACTTTCCTTTCAAATTCACCGGGTTGATGATCGCAGGCAATCACACCATCCGCATTTCCCTGCACAACCGGATAACGCAGGCCACTGTGATCACTGGTAGTATGTCCCTCCGGGGTGTGAATGGTGTATTCCAGCTTGTAAGCCACTTCTTTCTGGCGGTCAACCACATACAGTTCCAGCGGAAAAAACAGATGGCAATCATGAATTTCATGATTTCGTGAATGTCTGGGCGTAATATTTTCAAATTGAAAAACCAGATCATAGCCCATCGAGCCATAGAGTCCCAGATAGTCATCAGCCCCCTGAAACAAGGCATAGAAACAGCGGATCACTGAAAATATACTGGGTTGTTTGCTACGTTCTTCTTCAGGGAAAAAAGCTGGCATGGGAAGAACTTCACCAGACAGCGAGTCCTCAGAACTGTGCAATGATTCAAGGTGTGGGTGTTTTTTCAAGGCAACAGCAAGCAGTGGCAACAGCAGTTTTCCATTTTTATTCAGGGCGTTGATCGTGAATTTTCTGGATGTGGAATAAAGTTCCAGAGCCGGGCCGACAAAACCGATATCCCAGCGTGAATAGCGGTCAGGATATTCATAGTTGCTTACCAGTAGCACCCCCTGGTGATCATTGATGCGCTGGTAGACCGGATCAAGAGCGTTGGCAAGGTGCAGGTTTGTGATTTGTTTTTCAATGACGATACCGCCAGAAGTAGTGTATTGGCTATGATTCATAAAGGCCCTGATTTATTGTTCGTTTGCTGAGAGTTGTAACTGTGTTTGATGAACCGTGTTGAGAAGTTCTTTTAATTTATTAATATCTTTGACGCCGGGCGAAGATTCAATGCCGCTACAAACATCTACGCCAAAAGGTTTGACCTGTTGAATGGCTTCAGCGATATTTGCGTTCCGGAGTCCACCCGCAAGAAACATAGTGCCTTGTCTGGCGGCCTGTGCCGCAAGAGACCAGTCATCAATGGTTTTTCCAGAGCCACCATACAAGTTGGGGTGCCAGGCATCCAGCAGAAATTTTTGCTGACCATATTGTTTAATTTGAGAAATTTCAAATTCAGGTGACGCCCTGAAGGCTTTCATCCACGAAATTTTAAGAGCTGAAGTATATTCCGGTGTTTCATCACCATGCAACTGTGCCAGAACCAGGCCGGTTTCATTCATGATTTGTTCGAGTTGATGGAGAGGTTCATTGACAAACACGCCAACAGTGTTCACCTCTTCAGGCAATTGCGCACAAATCTCCCTGATTTTTTCAGGTGAAATATATCGTGGTGACGGAGGATAGCAGTTAAAACCCAGCCAGGACACGCCTGAATCCACGCAGGCAAACGCCTGATCTCTGGAAGTCAGGCCACAAATTTTTACACATACTTGATACATATCTGTTTTTTATATATATGATAAAACATCAGTGAAACAACAGATTATTAACTAGGAACACCGATTCAGGAATTATGTCAGCTTCGGAAACTCAATCAAAACATCATCGTTCTGTCGCACAGTTGATTCGTACTACCAGTGTCAGCAATATGGATCAATACCTGAACAGACTACAGGCGGAAATCAACAAATGGAAAGAATATTTCCGACAACAGCAGGAAAAATATTTTGCTGAAACCAATGATAGCAATACTGTACAAGTTCAGGAACTGAGTGCTGTCAGGCGGTTTCTGACCCAATTCATGGAACGTAAACTGGAAGAAGTGCGCTTGCTGGATGTTCCTCAGCAAGAGGAAGCCGTCCGCTTCATTCTCCCCTTCAATTCAGAAGGCGGGATTCGTGATTTTCTTCTGCATTTTTTTCAATTGGGAATTCACGACGGAAAAATGGATTATGTGGAGCGGGATCCGTATGACAAGGAAGCTCACATTCTGTATGACATCTACAAAATCAAAAAAACAATGGAATGTATTGATGTGATGTTCCGAACACTTCGTGATCCGCAAAAACAATTTCCGTCAAGATTTTCTGAAGACGAAAAAGAAAAAATCCTGCTTGAATTGAGGGAGGTATTAAAAGTCCTTTACCGATATACAGTCAAATCAGAATATCAAAAATTTTTATATCCCAAACTGACCGTTGATTTCGTCAGTCCGGAAAAAATTCTGGAGCGCCGTGAACAGCAGTTGTTTTACTGTTTCCCGCATGTGATTGAAAAATATGATTACCGGAACCTGTTTTTTCTGATTTATTTCCGCAACGGGCTTTCCTCCAAAGTGCATGATGCCGCCAAAGTTTTTCACTACAATTATTATAATTTTGAAATTCTCAAACAGGAATACCTCATGAACTGGCTGGAAAGCCAGTTGAAGAATAATCCCGCCAAAGAAAAAATCTATAACACCTACGAAGTGGATGGCAAAACCATCAACGCCTGGATTGCTGAAGACCCCAGCAAGGAAATTGAATTATTGCAGAAATTGCCTATCAATAAATTCAATAATCTGATTGAGGAAGTCAATCATGATGTCGATGACAAACTCAAAGTCAACATGCCGTCCATGAGTGAGAAATCAGGTGAACTTGCTCATTTCAAGCAAGAATCCAAAAAGGCGGTGAAATACACCAAGTCCCCACTGGCGATGTTGAAAAATCTGTTTGCAAAAAAAGAAACTCCGCCACCCAAGCCCGTCGTGGCCGCACCTGAACCAGAACCCGAACCTGATCCGGAACCTGAACTGCATATTACGTTCATGAACGCCAAACAGGTCCCGTTTTTTTATCTTTGCCAGTCAGCGTCAGGATACACGGGTCGATTGCGATTGATTCAGCTTAAAATGGGTAATGATTTTAAACGGCTCGACAGCATTGTCACACGAGCCATGAAAATGTTTGGAGAAAACAGTGTGGTTCGGCGCCGTACCCCGAAACATGACTGGACCCTGCCCTATCTCATTCGGTATGTTCTGCCCGCGTATTCCAAGGACTACCTGTTTATTGTCGGTGGTGAAGCCAAAGTAAAATCAAAGGGAATGGGCTACAGCAGTGGCGATGAATATGTTTTTTCTCCGTATTGTGTGTTTGCGACGGCAGAACAGGATGAACGCTATGGTACCGTGATTGAACAACGGAGCGTGATGGGAAGAACTTTTTATGAATATGATATCAAAAACAGTGAAGTCCTCAAAAAAATTTCCGAATTTCTGATACTGGTCGAGAACAAGGAGTTTTCTAAAAAATCATGACACAAACCCCATTTCATTGGAACGAGAAAACCCTCACACTTCATCTGCACATTCAACCTGGAGCTTCCAGAAACCGCTGGCAGGGATTTTATCAGGACCAGATCAAATTGAGCATTGCCGCGCCTCCGGTTGAAGGACAGGCCAATAAAAAATGCATCGAATTTCTCGCAAAATCATTCCATGTCGCCAAATCGGATGTAACCATTCTCCGTGGAGAGAATAACCGGTCCAAGCTCATTCAAATCCACAATGCTGACCCTGAAATATGGAAATCAATTCTAAATACCTTCAAGCCATCCTGATGAACAACAACAGAAGAACTTCCCAACGTTTTTCACCCACCCGACCTTCCTGTGGCAAGAAGAGGTGGATTTCTAAAAGGTCCGCCTTTTCAGGGATAGGGGCGGTTCTGCCAAGAGTGTTGAGCATTGCGTTTCACATGTTCCTGAGCATGCTTTTGCTGGCTGTTATCTGTTTCCATCCCCAGGCAACAGCCAAAACTCTCTGGAGTCAGGGACTGACTGAAGAAGAACACATATCGCTGCTGGAACAGGTGACAGAAGATCGCCTCTACACTATTGCCTATCAGGTTGCGGAAAGCTATATGCAGGATTACCCGGAAGGACCGTTTCTGGAAAAAGCGCATTATTACAAAGCCCGGATTCTGGATGACTCCGAGGCGCCTCCCGATAAAACACTGGCTGAATACCAAGCCTTTCTGACAAAGTATCCAGAATCCTCCTATACGGCTGAAATCCATGGTCGAATCGGTTCCATTCATATTAAAACAGGACACTATGATGAAGCCATTTCCATTCTGGAATCCACACTTTCTCAACATGAAACAGGTGCTTTTCGTCCTGTCTGGTATTACAGACTGGGGCAGGCATGGTTCAATAAAGCTGAAAAAAATCGACAGGAACAGACAGAAAATATTGAGGAAATGTATCACAAGGCCTCAGAGAATTTTATTAAAGTGGATCCCCTGTTGCTCCCGCTGGAAGACCAACCGGATTACCATTATCTCAAAGGCTGGAGTTATCAGTATCAAAAGAACATACCCGCGGCGGAAATCAGTTTTCAGGCATATTTGAAAGTGCCGCAATCACATGAGCGTGCCAGTCTTGTGTATTATCAGATGGGAATCAACGCCCAGGTTCAGGCACAAATGGCCAATGCCCAATTATTTTTTGACACCATCGTGTCGCATTATCAGGATGTGAAAGTGTACCCTGCGGCCGTGTTCCGTGCGGCGGAAACACGTTATATCCAGCATGAAACGTTGTTTTCATCACAACCGGGATCCAGTGTGCATCAGGAAACGCTGGAGCTGTTTCAAAAATATCTGGAAACAGGAGATCTCACCTATCAAGCGGTCACCTATTGCCGTCTGGGACAGCTTTATCAAGCCGCCGGTGATCCGGCGCAGGCCACAGCATCGTATCTGAAATATCTGGAAACAGGACAGGGGGATTACCTTGGCGAAGCATACTTTGGTCTGGCCCGGATTGAAGTTCAGACCAACCATCCTTCTGAGGCCATCCACTGGCTTGTAAAGGCGAAGAAACTCAATGATGCCAGATTTCATGCGGGTTCCGCAACGTTGTTATCACAACTCTATCAACAAACCCGGCAAGTCAAAAAGAAAATTGAGTATCTGTCTGAGGCAGTCAATTATTCATGGTGGCCTCCGGATCAACGCAATTATTTTTATCTGGAACTGGCACAAACTTATTTTGGGCAAAACCAGTGTTCTGACACCTTACGGGTCCTGTCTCAAAGTCCTCCGTTTGAAAATGTGATCCGAAAAGCCTATTCCGGTTATATGCAGGGCAAATGCTTGCTGGAAGCTGGAAAAACAGAAGAGGGTGTCGCCAGACTGGAATCGGTTTTTTCCCTCTTGGAGACACCGGAACCAGAACTCCGCAAGTCAGTGTTTGCCTTGTTGTCAACGGTTTACCTGAAACGTAAGGATTATCCACTACTGGTCAGTACCTGTGAAAAACAGCTTCTCCCCTTTCTGCCGGATGAAACCGAACGAAGCAGTTATTATCTCTATCTGGGGAAAGTGTTTATCCAGGCAGAAAAGATGGCTATGGCGCACGAATGGCTGACCAAAACAGATCAAGGTGGAATTTCCGATCAGGAACTGGAAGCCGTTTATCTGAAAAGTCAGTTATATCTGAAAAACAAGGAAGATACCGCCGCTGAAAATCTGCTGTTGGCGGCAGTCAAACGACAGATCAGTGAAAGCGCCTGGAGCATTCCCATCCTTTTTGAACTGGGACAATTCTATGAACAACGACAGCAGTGGCCCAAAGCACTGAGCTGGTTTGAAGCAACCACACGCATGCAGGCCAAACCACCCTTTGAAGAATTGCACAAACAAGCATCTGAACGATTCAATGGCGTTCGCAATCTGCTGGTCAGCAAAGAAATCAATGAACTGATCGCACAAAAACAGTGGGCACCGCTAAGCCGTTTTATTCAGACGGAACTGGATGCTGCCCGAATGGAGCCAACTCCAACGATTATAGACATTCTGGCCAGCGCAGAACGGGAACAAAAAAACTGGGAGGGAATTCTCAACGCCTATGCCCGTCTCTCCGGAAAAACATCGTCTTCCTTTACCGCATTGCTCAATCAGGGCACTGCCGCGATGGAGTTGAAACAGTATAAAAAAGCAGAAACATTTTATTTACAGGCACTCTCACAGATTGAAACACAAGATCCGGCAACACAGATTTATATGATCAAACAATTAGGCCTGCTGTATCAAAATCAAAAGCGGCATGAAGATCTGGTCAAGGTTTATGAAAAATTATTTCCCTCGGTTCAGTCCTCGGCTGTTCAAATCCAGGTAGCCTATCTGCTGGGCGTTACCTGGTTAAATTCCTTGAAAGATGAGAAAAAAGGCCTGGAGTGGCTTGAAAAAACGGATCAGGGAGGAACTTCTGATGAAGAAATGAATGCCCTCCTGCTTCGAGTTTCGCATTTTACGGATAGCAATAAATCCATTGCCTTGCTGGAAAAGGCGCTTCCACGGAAGATTCCTGAAAAATCACAATGGTTCCAGATGCTTCATTACCAACTGGGAGCCTTGTATTATGCACAGGAAAAATGGGAAAAATCCCTGGAATATTTCCAGAAGGTAGTGAAACTAAAACCAGTTCCGGGATATGAGCAGTATCATAAATCAGCAGTTGAATTGACGACAGAACTGAAGTCCAGGCTGAAAAAGAAATAAGGACCCTAATGGCACTACATTCTCTCAATGAGTTGTTTTTAAATTCAGCAGCACCATTGGTTATTGGAGTTGATCTGAAGGACTGACAATTACATATTGCGACGGTATTGTCCGCCATGACGATAAAGTTTCTGTGAAATCTGCCCCAGGGAACACACCTGTGAGACATCCATCAGAACTTCAAACAAATTCTGGTTTTTCTCACAGGCATCCCCCAGACGTTGGAGTTCACGTTCAGCTTCAGGCTGATGAAATTTGTGGAACTGTTCCAGCGACACAAGTTGTGACTCTTTTTCCTCAGCAGTGGAACGTGCCAGTTCCAAATCATTGCCATAGTCCTGTGGATTCGGATTGAGGAACGTATTGACCCCGATAATTGGAAACTCGCCTGAATGTTTGAGGTGTTCATAATACATGGACTCTTCCTGGATTTTGTTGCGCTGATACATGGTTTCCATCGCGCCCAGAACTCCGCCCCGATCAGACAACCGTACAAATTCAGAAAGGATCGCTTCTTCCACCAGTTGCGTCAATTCTTCAATGATGAAACTGCCTTGAAGTGGATTTTCATTTTTGGCCAGTCCGGATTCCCGGTTGATGATCAATTGAATCGCCAAAGCTCGCCGTACTGACTCCGCGGTAGGCGTGGTGATGGCTTCATCATACGCGTTGGTGTGCAGGGAGTTGCAATTGTCATAGATCGCGTACAACGCCTGAATGGTGGTGCGTATGTCATTGAAATCAATCTCCTGGGCATGCAGGGACCGTCCGGAAGTCTGGATGTGATATTTCAGTTTTTGCGATCGTTCGTTGGCGTGATATAGATTTTTAAGCGCCAACGCGAAGATGCGCCGTGCCACCCGGCCAATCACGTTGTATTCGGGATCCATGCCGTTGCTGAAGAAGAAACTCAAATTGTGTGCGAACTGATCAATGCTCATGCCCCGTGACAGATAATATTCAATGAACGTAAAACCATTCGCCAGGGTGAACGCCGCCTGCGAAATCGGATTGGCGCCGGCTTCCGCAATGTGGTATCCGGAAATGCTGACCGAATAAAAATTGTTCACCTTGTTTTTGATAAAATATTCCTGAATGTCGCCCATCATTTTCAGGGCGAATGTTGTGGAAAAAATGCAGGTATTCTGTGCCTGATCTTCCTTGAGAATATCAGCCTGCACGGTTCCCCGAATGTTTTGCAGCACAGAGGCCCGGATGTTGTGATAGATGTCTTTTGAAACAAGCTGGTGTCCTGAAACCCCAAGCGTTCCAATGCCCGTTCCATTGTGTCCATCAGGAAGATCTCCACGATACATGGGCGGTTTGAATCCCCGTTGATGATAAAGTTCCTCAATCTTGTGCCGTGCCTGTTCGAACTGTCCTTCCTGATGCAGATGCTGTTCAACCTGCTGATCAATCGCTGCATTCATAAAAAACGCCAGCACCATGGGCGCCGGACCATTGATGGTCATGGAAACAGACGTGGACGCGTCACACAGGTCAAAGCCCGAATAAAGTCGTTTGGCATCATCCACGGTTGGAATGGAAACTCCGGAATTGCCGACTTTTCCTAAAATATCCGGACGATTTTCCGGGTTCGATCCATACAAAGTCACAGAATCGAACGCTGTACTCAGACGAACCCCCTTCTGGCCTTTGGAAAGAAAGTGAAACCGGCGGTTGGTGCGTTCTGCCAGGCCTTCACCGGCAAACATCCGTGTCGGATCTTCCCCTTCACGTTTGAACGGAAACACTCCGGCTGTGTAAGGAAATTCTCCGGGAAAATTTTCCAGATTGATCCATTGATAAATATCTCCCCAATCCTTGACGGAGGGAACCGCCACTTTGGGAATGTGAGTCCCGGCAAGACTGGTTCTGAAATTATCCACCTGAAATACTTTATCCCTGACCTGATAACTGGTTTTATCCATTTGCAGAGTCTGGCGCTGAAGCAGGTATTTACTGAATCGGGAGGGCAAATCCGCAGGAAGGTGTTTCAGCAAATCATTGTATCTTTTGACAATGCTTTTTAATTCTGAGGGCACGCCATCGACTGAAATAGTCTGGAAGGGTTCCGGAAGTTCTGCGCCAAACTGAGACAGCGTGCCGTATAATTGATAACATTCCCGGGCGGTTTGAGCGTCTTTTCCGGTTTGTTCCTTATAATCCCTCACCGTCAACGCAATATTTCGCAGATAATCCCGTCGGGATGCTGGAATCATTTCATTGCCGGACGAAATGGCATAGGATGCGGCATAGTTTCGTTTCCAGGACAATTGCTGTTTTTCAATCAAACGATGGATCAGGCTGTGATAAAACCAGTTGGTGCCAACGTCATTGAAGCGGCTGGCAATGGTGCCGAAGACCGGCAATTGTTCTTTGGGTGTTTCAAACAGATGCCGGTTGCGTTGATATTGTTTCTGCACCGCCTTGAGAGCGTCATCCGCACCGGGTTTGTCAAATTTATTGAGTACAATCAGGTCGGCATAATCCAGCATGTCGATCTTTTCAAGCTGAGTGGCGGCACCGAATTCAGGCGTCATGACATACACACTCAAATCCACCAGATCTATGATGTCGGTGTCGCTCTGCCCAATTCCGGCAGTTTCGACAAGGATCAGGTCAAAACCGGCTTTTCGGGTCAGATGGATGGTGCCTTCCAGGGCGGCAGAGGTTGCATAATGCGCACGGCGTGTTGCCATGGAACGCATGAACACCCGGTTTGATTCAATGGCATTCATCCGCAATCTGTCGCCCAACAAAGCGCCATGAGTCCTGCGTCGGGTGGGGTCCACCGAAATGACAGCCATGCGATATTCAGGAAATTCCATGAGGAATCTGCGGACTATTTCATCGGTCAGACATGATTTTCCGGCGCCGCCGGTTCCAGTGATGCCGATGACAGGAACTTTGCGGGACAAGGGCAGGGAACTCAGCAAGGATTTAACGGCTTCCTGTTGATCCACATGATTTTCGAGCCAGGTGATGCTTTGGGCCAAGCTGGAAAAATCACTGGCATTCAATTGAGACGCATCCGGCATGGTTTCCTGTAAAATTCTGGCTTGACTGGTTTGATACAGCATGTCCGCGATCATGCCTTCCAGTCCAAGTTGTCGGCCATCTTCCGGCGAATAGATCCGGGCCACGCCATACTCCATCAATTCCTTGATTTCACGGGGAATGATCACACCGCCACCGCCGCCGAACACCTTGATGTGCGATGCCCCCTGATCTTTGAGCAAATCCACCATGTATTTGAAAAACTCCATGTGTCCGCCCTGATAGGAACTGATCGCGATTCCCTGTGCGTCTTCCTGAATGGCGGTATTGACAATATCCTGCACGCCCCGATTGTGTCCGAGATGAATCACCTCAGCGCCTTGATCCTGAAGAATACGGCGGATGATGTTGATGGATGCGTCATGTCCGTCAAACAGACTGGTGGCAGTGACAAACCGAAGGGATGGTGTTGGGCTGGAATCTGTCATAGGTTTCTCTCTTTGGGATATGTTTGCAAAAAAGCATGATTCATAATTTGTTTAACTGGCTTTTCTCTCCAGTTCCTCAGAAAAAATTGAGCCGATTTTTTTCACAATCAGGTCATCTCTGTTAGCGCTTCTCAATAATCCGGAAATCGATAAGTCTTCATCAATCAAAGGCCAGTAAATTCCAATTCCATCGACATCAATCTCAAAAATTTGTAATTGATTTTCCTGTGCAGACATCATTAACTTTGATCCGGTTTTTTCTAATGGAATCGAAATCCGTTCATTTTTAATTTTAAATGAAATGCTTTGAGAGGAGATTGTAAAATCCTGAATATCATATATTTTTTCCATATTACTCCAGTGGTTCTATATCCCGGTATTCAGGTGCAACGTCTTGTTGAGCATTTCGGGTTATAGGCTTCCATCGAGTTTGGACCGTATCTGCGGAAAGATCCGCTCCACAATCCCATTCGATAAAGTATTTACCATTGTGAATTCGCTTGAATTCGCTTCTGTCTTTTAGTGGGGCAAACGCTTCAGAATCCAGATAAGGACTGACGTCAAACAAACCCGTGGTTCCATCTTCGGTTTTGATGTAGAGCAGGTAATTTTCCTTTGGAATAATTTCTATAATATTCATTGGTCTAGTCCTCTAATGGGAAAAGGTTTTTTTCCATTAACGGCCAATTGCCAATCAGCCATTAAATCCTCTTGGTGTATTTCAATCCATGCCACAACCAGTTTATGCTTCTTGGATGGAAGCGTGCCAGCCAGTACCGTTCCGTCCAGAATAGAATAGACTGCAACTTGCCCCTGATATTCCGCATGAATATGGGGTACATTATGCTTATCCATATCGTAAAAGAACATCCTGATCAGAATGCCATAGAACATTGAAATGGTTGGCATCGTTAATTCCCTTTTTAAATTGGTCTCGGTTACTAAACCAATCCCAGACAGAACACGTTAGTTTTGGCTCCCATGGATGCCGGATCAAGTCCGGCATGACAATCACTCCACAGTGTCATTCCGGGCGAAGCCCCGGAATCCAGAAAATTCCACAAAACTATATTTCTGCTTAGGTTTGGTTTATTGTGTTCTGTTTCCAACATAGTCAGACGTAATATGAAACATGCCTCTCAGGGATAAAACCCGATCACTGCTGTAAAAATTGAGTTATTAATCATCAATCTTCCTGCAACGACGGAATATTCCGAAAATATTCCAGTGCTTCGGGATTGGCCAGTGCGTCCTTGTTCTTGACGGGCAGATTGTGAACAACATTCCGCACCGCCAGTTCCACGATTTTGCCGCTGATGGTGCGGGGAATGTCAGCAACCTGCACAATTTTGGCCGGCACGTGCCGGGGCGTGGTGTTGGCCCGGATGGTTTGCCGGATCGTTTTTTCCAGGGCGTCATTCATCTGGAATCCGGGTTTGAGTTTCACAAACAGCACGACCCGCACATCGCCTTTCCAGTCTTGCCCGATGGCCAGACTTTCCAGCACCTGTTCCACTTTTTCGACCTGGCGGTAGATTTCGGCGGTACCGATCCGCACGCCCCCCGGATTCAGCACAGCGTCGGATCTGCCATAAATGATCATGCCGTTTCCCTGTGTGATTTCCGCATAATCACCATGCGCCCAGATGTTGTCGAATTTTTCAAAATAGGCCGCTCTGTATTTTTGCTGGTCCGGATCATTCCAGAATCCGGTCGGCATTGAGGGAAACGGTTTCACACAGACCAGTTCGCCTTTTTGTTCACGAATCGAATTTCCTGCTTCATCAAACACCCGCACATCCATTCCGAGTCCGAGACACTGCAATTCGCCGGCATAGACGGGCAAGGCAGGATTTCCCAGCGCAAAACAGGAAATAATATCGGTACCCCCGGAAATCGAGGACAGGCACAAATCGGCTTTGACGTCTCGATACACATAAACCGAGCTTTCCGGAGCAAGGGGTGAGCCTGTGGAAAGAATGGCTTTGAGATGCGTCAGATCATGGGTTTTTCTTGGTATGACAGCGGCCTTTTCAGCGGCCGCGATGAACTTGGCGCTGGTGCCGAACACCGTCACTTTTTCCTGTTCGACAATGTCAAACAGACTGTGCGGTTGCGGATGAAACGGTGATCCGTCAAACAGCACCACGGTGGCTCCCACTGCCAGACTGCTCACCAGCCAGTTCCACATCATCCAGCCGCAGGTGGTGTAATAAAAAATGGTGTCTTGCGGAGTGAGATTGGTGTGTAGCATCAGTTCTTTCAAATGCTGAATCAAGGTTCCGCCAGCGCTATGCACAATACATTTGGGCACACCGGTGGTCCCGGAGGAATACATGATATACAGCGGATGATCAAACGGCAGTTGTTCAAACGGGATTTCAACTGTCGATTGATCCAGAAAATCTTCAAACAGCACAGCTCTGGGAAAGCGGGAAATATCCGGTGCTTCCTTCACATACGGCACAACCACCAGTTTTTCAACTCCCGGAAGTTGTTCCAGAATGCCGGAAATTCTTTCCAGTGAGTCCTGTGGTTTGCCGGCATAAATGTAACCATCGGCAGTGAACAAAACTTTGGGCGTGATTTGTCCGAAACGGTCGAGCACCCCGTTGATGCCAAAATCCGGGGAGCAGGAGGACCAGATGGCACCAAGGCTGGTTGTTGCCAACATGGCAATGACTGTTTCAAGCATATTGGGCATGAACCCGGCAACACGGTCGCCCTTGACCACGCCGGATTTTTTCAGTGCGGCACTCAAGCCCGCGACTTTCCGGTTTAATTCAGCAAAGGTAATGGTTTTACGGAGTCCGCTCTCGCCCCGAAAAATCAGGGCCGGGTGTTCATCCTTGCGGCGGAGCAGATTTTCAGCAAAATTGAGAGAAGCCTCTGGAAACCAGCGAGCACCGGGCATGAGATGATCATTTTCTACAACCTGATCCCCTTTGGCCGATGAAATGATTCCACCGAAATCCCACAGGGCCGACCAGAAAGTTTCACGGTTTGACACACTCCAGTCATGCAGTTGGCTGTAGCCTGACAGATTTGTGTGGAACTGTTCATTCACCCAGGAGGTGAACCGGGTCACAGTGGTATTCTTTATCTGTTCCTCTGTTGGTTTCCATAAGGGTTCAACCATTTGCGCCTCTCTCATCATATTTTATATCAAATCATGTTATGTTTTGCTTCACTTCAATTATTCTTTTAACCCAATCCAATACTTTTTGAGCTAATTCGATAGCTTTATTGTAATCTTCTTCAGTCACCTCTTCCATATCACCTCTTCAGGGCTTCCCGGCTTATATTCCTGATTGAACATAGACCTCTTCTCCTTCTTCAAGGATCGTTTTATACATTAATCCGGGATTATTATGGTGTTTTTCCAAGTCTGATGGAGTGGCCACAATCAGGTCAAAAGGTATTTCCAGTCCCTTAATCTGGCGATATAAAAATTGGGCGGTATGCCTTCGATGTGTGCCTTCAGGCATCACCACCAACATATCAATATCACTTGTGGCTGTGGCTGTTCCACGTACCACTGAACCAAAAAGGATCAAACGAAGTGGTTGTACTAACTGGATAATATTTTCGGTAAGTTGTTTGACGACTGAAATGTTTATATCCATGATTTCATCTCCTGTGATCACATTCTGGCAACAACAGCCATGGTGGCTGTCATTTTGGAAACAAGTTTTTCCTGTCCGTTGTGGATCGAATAAACCCAGGCTTCGGTGACAATCACTGTTTTTCCTGGTTTGATGACTTCCCCACGGCAGCGTACCGATTCGCCAATGCCGGGACGGAGCAGGTTGAGTTTGAATTCAATGCTGAGAATGGCTTCATCCGAGCCAATCAGGGAGCATGCCGCGGCTCCGGCGGTGTGATCCGCGATGGTGGCTTGCAAACCCGCGTGTAAAAATCCATTCTGCTGTAAATGATGGGACTTGACGGTTAACCGGCTTTCGCACCAGCCGGGGCCGCAATCCACCAGTTCAATTCCATTCTCATGCACAAAGGCCGCTGACTCAAACATGCGTCGGGCATTTTTCATAAAATCAGGGTCTTTGTAATTCAGGCGTTCATCGCTCATGGTGAATCTCCGTTATAAAGAGCCTTCCCGGCTCGTGATCGTATGCCGCATCCCAGAAAACTGGTGATTTCATGTCCAATCGCTACAATTTTTTCCAGATCAATTCCGGTATGAATTCCCATACCCCGGAGCATGTAAAGCACATCTTCGGTGGCAACATTGCCTGAAGCGCCTTGGGCATAGGGACATCCGCCCAGACCGGCAACCGAAGAATCAATCACAGAAATCCCCATTTGCAAAGCCGCAAAAATATTGGCCAGGGCCTGACCGTAAGTATCATGGAAATGAACTGCCAGTGCCGAAACCGGAATCTGCTGTATCAGATGTTCCAGCATGTGTTGGGTTTTGAGAGGCGTTCCGGTGCCGATGGTGTCGCCCAGTGAAATTTCATAACAGCCCATGTTAAACAGCGTTTTGGCAACATGCGTTACGGTTTCCACCTGAGTTTCTCCCTGATAGGGGCATCCCGAAACACACGAAACATAACCCCGGACTTTAATGCCCTGAACCAGGGCCTGTTCCATCACGGGTTCAAACCGTTTCAGTGATTCCGCAATGGAACAGTTGATATTTTTTTGGGAAAAAGCTTCTGAGGCCGCACCAAAAACAGCGATTTCTGTGGTTCCCGACTCAATGGCCGATTCCAGTCCTTTCAGGTTGGGAACCAATGCGGAATAGGTCACGCCCGGTTTCCGGAATATACGTTTCATCACCTCAGCCGAATCCGCCATTTGGGGAACCCATTTGGGCGAAACAAAACTGGCTGATTCAATATGCGTAATTCCCGCGTCAGCCAGGGATTCGATCAGTTTCAGTTTGATCGGGATCGGCACAGGCATGGATTCATTCTGCAATCCGTCTCGCGGGCCGACATCCACAATTTTTACTGTTGAGGGATAGGGATGGGTCATGCGGTTTCTCCTCTGGAAATTTCCAGCAATGCCACGCCTTCCTGAACCAGTTCTCCGGGAGAAAAGAATATTTCCTGAACCACGCCGTCAACTACCGCACGAATGGTGTGTTCCATTTTCATGGCTTCCATGATGACCAGCGGTTGATCTTTCTCCACCTTGTCTCCCTTGGTCACCATGACCTTGATAACAGTTCCGTTCATCGGTGCGTTCAGATTGCCTTCATGACCATGATCCTTGCCTTCACCCAGATCAGGCATGACCTGTTCCAGAACAATGCGCTGATGTTCCATGAAAATGGTCAGGGTCTGTTGATACGCGACCACAGACACATCAAATTTGTGTTTATTCAGGGTGACAGAAAGTATTCCATTTTCCAGTTTTCCAAAAATTTCATGCCAGTGACTGCCGATTTCTGCCAGAAAATGTCCGGCTCCATGTTCGTGCAAACAGATGAGTAATTCCTTGCCTTTTGAATCTCTGAACCGGATTTCATGAACAGAGGGTTCATTCAAACGCCACCCATCCATATTCAACCAGGGGGACCATTGGTCCTGGGGATTGATCAGGTGTTCATTGCGCCGTTGTCGGTTGAATACTTCGAACAAGGCACCCAGCACAGCGGCGCGTTCGGTTTGTTCAGGCAATTCCGTAAACAGGAATTCCCGGTTGTTTTCGATGAAATGAGTGTCTACTCCGCCTTTGCGGAAGGACTCATTTTCCGTGATCCGATGTAAAAACTCAATGTTGGTTTTGACTCCTGCCACATGATAATCCGCCAGTGCCTGACTCATGCGGGACAGGGCCTGTTTTCGATTTTGATCCCAGACAATGAGTTTGGCGATCATCGGGTCGTAATACACCGTCACCGCATCCCCTTCTGTCACCCCGGTATCAATCCGTACATTGGGTGAAGTTTCCGGTGGTCGCAGATAATGCAGGGTTCCCGTGGAAGGCAAAAACTGATTTTCAGGATCTTCCGCATAAATTCTGGTTTCAAAGGCATGACCTTTGATCTGGAGTTGTTCCTGCTTCAACGGCAGAAGTTCGCCTGAAGCAACCCGTAATTGCCATTCAACCAGATCTTGTCCAGTGATCATTTCAGTCACAGGATGTTCCACCTGCAACCGTGTGTTCATTTCCATGAAATAGAATGCGCCATTGGCATCCAGCAGAAATTCTACGGTGCCAGCCCCGACATAACCAATCACTTTAGCGGCTTCCACAGCGGTTTCACCCATTTTTTTGCGTGTTTCCGATGCAAGTCCCGGTGCTGGTGCTTCTTCAATGATTTTTTGATGACGACGTTGCACCGAGCAATCCCGTTCAAACAGATAAACTCCATTGCCATGGGTGTCGGTGAATACCTGGATTTCCACATGACGGGGCTGTTGTACATATCGTTCAAGGAGCATGACACTGTTGCCAAAACTGGATTTGGCTTCACGTTGAGCCGCTTCGAGTGAGGATACAAAGTCTGAGGGATTTTTCACCACGCGCATTCCTTTTCCGCCACCACCGGCAACGGCTTTCAGCAATACGGGATAGCCGGTTTTTTCGGCTTCACGGGCCAGATGTTCGGGGTCCTGGTTGTCACCGTGATAGCCGGGTACCAACGGAACACCTGCTTTTTCCATGATGGCTTTGGCCATACTTTTAGAACCCATCGCGACAATCGCTTCTGAGGGAGGACCAATGAACACCACCCCCTGAGCTTCGCATTGCCGGGCAAAATCAGCGTTTTCCGATAAAAATCCATAGCCGGGATGAATTGCTTCGGCACCAGTGTTTTTGGCAATTTCCAGAATTTTTTCTCCACGCAGATAGCTTTCTCCGGCAGGCGAACCCCCAAGATACAAGGCTTCATCGGCCATTTTGACATGAGTCGCATTGGCATCCGCTTCAGAATAAACCGCGACACAATGGATTCCCATTCGTTTCGCTGTCCGGATAACTCTACAGGCAATTTCACCACGATTCGCGATCAATATTTTTCTGAACATGTTTCCTACTCAGACGAGAGATGTGAGAAATGAGATGTGAGTTTCTCAATATTTGAAAGATTCACTGATTTCATTGATGTTCGATAGGCAACGATAGTCCTCACCCCTCATTTTTCCCCACTATTCAAGTGAACCCAGTTTGGCGACCGTTTTTCCAGAAACGCTGACAGGCCTTCCTGTCCTTCTTCTGAAATCCGGATTTGGGCAATGAGTTGGGTGGTGTAGGCGATCAATTCATCATTGATTGGTTGGTTTGCTACCTGAAAAATCATGTTTTTGGCTGTTTTTAACGCTTCCGGGCCATTGTTGAGCAGTGTCTGGATCAACGCTTCTTGTTGAGTTCCAAGCTGATCAGGTTCCACCACTTCATGCACTAGTCCCAATTTAAGAGCCTCCTGCGCGGAAAATCGCTCACCCGTCAAAAACAGCCGTCGTGCGGCCCTTGAACCGATGGCTTGAATCACATAGGGGCTGATGGTTGCCGGAACAAGTCCCACCTTGACTTCACTCAGGGAGAAAGAAGCCTTTGAGGATGCGAGCGCAATGTCACAGCAGGCAACCAGTCCCACCGCGCCGCCAAAGGCCGCGCCCTGAACCACGGCAATCGTTGGTAACGGAAATCCATTGAGCAGTGACATCAAGCGGGCTAGTGCGGAGGCATCCCGGGCGTTTTCTTCCAGAGACAGGTCTTTCATGCGCCGCATCCAATTCAGATCAGCCCCTGCGGAAAAACTTTTGCCTTCTGAGGCCAGAACCAATAACCGGAGTTCCTTGCGGATTGCCAAAGATTCCAGATGCTGAATCAACTGATGGATCACCAGATCATCAAACGCATTGTGAATTTCCGGACGATTGAGGGTTAGGGTGGCAACACCCTGTGAGATATTTAACAAAACAGTTTCAGACATAGTCGCATTTTTTATGAAGATTTATGTTGCAATCCCTTGCCACAGAGACTCTGCGGCAAGCCCTCAATACCTGAAGACAATCTCTTTGAGTTGATTTACATCCTGAATAATCCGAATCGAGTGGGTTCAATCGGTGCGTTCAACGATGCAGAAATAGACAAGGCCAGCACTTTCCGCGTTTCCGCAGGATCAATGATTCCATCATCCCAAAGTCTGGCGCTGGCATAATACGGATGCCCCTGCTGGTCATATTCCGCAATGATCTGCTGTTTGTAGGTGTTTTGTGTTTCTGTGTCCCAGGGTTTGCCGCTTTTTTCTACGGAGGCACGTTTTACTTCGGCCAGCACTCCGGCGGCCTGTTCACCGCCCATGACCGAGATTCGGCTGTTGGGCCACATGAACAATAATCGCGGATCATAAGCTCGTCCGCACATTCCATAATTTCCAGCACCGAAACTTCCGCCGACAATGAGGGTGAATTTGGGAACTTTGGTGGTGGCAACCGCGGTGACCATTTTGGCTCCATGCTTGGCGATGCCGCCGGCTTCATATTTTTGTCCGACCATGAATCCGGAAATATTCTGTAAAAACACCAGCGGGATGTTTCGCTGACTGCATAATTCGATGAAATGAGCGCCCTTGACCGCTGATTCGGAAAACAGAATGCCATTATTGGCAATGATGCCCACCGGATAACCCCAGATTCTTGCGAATCCGCAGACCAGGGTTGGACCATAATATTGTTTGAATTCATCAAATTCAGAACCATCCACTACTCGTGCGATCACTTCCCTGATGTCGTAAGGTTTTCGCAAATCCGTGGGAACAATCCCGTGAATTTCAGCAGGATCATAGAGCGGTGCAACGGGTCGGGTGATATCCAGAGAAACAGGTTTTTTATGATTCAGGCGAGACACGCATTGCCGCGCAAGCTGGAGTGCATGATGATCATTGTTGGCATAATAATCGGTCACTCCGGAAATTTTGGAATGCACATCCGCACCACCGAGTTCTTCAGCCGTGACGATTTCTCCGGTTGCCGCCTTGACCAGCGGAGGTCCTGCCAGAAAAATGGTTCCCTGATTTCTGACGATAATGCTCTGATCCGCCATTGCTGGAACATAAGCACCACCGGCAGTGCAGGATCCCATCACGACAGCGATCTGGGCAATTCCCTTGGCAGACATGTTGGCCTGGTTGAAAAAAATGTGTCCGAAATGGTCACGATCAGGAAATACTTCTGCTTGCTGAGGTAGATTGGCACCACCGGAATCCACCAGATAAACGCATGGGAGATGGTTTTCTTCAGCGATCTTCTGCGCACGTAAATGTTTTTTAACGGTCAGGGGATAGTACGTGCCGCCTTTGACTGTTGCGTCGTTGGCGACAATCATACACTCTTGCCCGCAAACGGTGCCGATTCCGGCAATCACTCCGGCGGCGGGAATCGCTTCATCATAAACCTGATAGGCCGCAAGCTGGGAGATTTCCAGAAAAGGCGCCCCGGGGTCCAGCAAGGTTTTGATCCGGTCACGAGGCAACAGTTTTCCACGTTCAACATGTCGCTTCCGGGAACCGGCCCCCCCGCCGAGTTTGATGGTTTCCACCAGTTGTTTCATCTCAGAAACCAGTTGATTCATGGTTCTGGCATTTTCTTGAAAGTCGTGGCTTCTCGTATTGATTTTACTGTGGATGACAGGCATGGATTTTCCTGAAAATAATGATCTGTTGGTAGAGTTAAACCGATTCCTTGAACAATTCACGGCCGATCAGCATGCGGCGGATTTCAGAAGTTCCGGCTCCGATTTCATACAATTTCGCGTCTCTGAGAAGTCTGCCCGTTGGAAATTCATTGATATAGCCGTTTCCACCGAGACACTGGATTGCGTTCAAAGCCATTTGTGTCGCGTTTTCAGCGGTGTAAAGAATAACGCCGGCCGCATCCTTACGAGTGGTTTCACCACGGTCACAGGATTTGGCGACAGCATAGAGATAGCTTCGGCTGGCGTTGAGTGTCACATACATATCGGCCAGTTTTCCCTGAATGAGCTGGAATTCGCCAATGGACTGGCCAAACTGTTTGCGTTCATGGACATACGGAACAACCACATCCAGGCAGGCCTGCATGATGCCAACCGGTCCGCCGGAAAGAATGACCCGTTCATAATCCAATCCGCTCATCAAAACTTTAACTCCCTCATTTTCACGTCCGAGAATATTTTCTGCGGGCACTTCGCAATCTTCAAAAATCAGTTCACAGGTATTGGAACCGCGCATCCCCAGTTTATCCAGTTTAACACCACGGGAAAATCCCTTGAAATTCCGTTCCACAATGAAGGCTGTGATGCCTTTGGGGCCTGCACCCGGTTGGGTTTTTGCGTAAATCACATACACACTGGATTCAGGTCCATTGGTGATCCACATTTTTGATCCGTTGAGGATATAACGATCGCCCTGCCTGTCAGCCCGGAGTGTCATGCTCACCACATCTGAGCCGGCATTGGGTTCGCTCATGGCCAACGCCCCCACATGTTCGCCACTCACCAGTTTGGGCAGGTATTTCAATTTTTGTTCGTGGGTTCCATTCCGGTTAATCTGATTCACACACAGGTTGGAATGTGCTCCATAGCTCAACCCGATACTGGCAGACGCTCGACTGATACATTCCATAGCAATGGCATGGGCCAGATAGCCCATTTGCGTACCGCCATATTCTTCTTTGACGGTCAAACCAAGGACACCCAGATTGCCCAGTTTTTTCCACAAATCCTGAGGGAATTCATTTTTCTGGTCGATTTCTGCCGCACGGGGCGCGATTTCCCGGTTTGCGAAATCGGTGACAGTATCACGCAGCATGTCGATTTCTTGGCCAAGATCAAAGTTCAGGCTTGGGTAGGCTTTCATGAGACTCCTTCAGTTAAGGTTTCAATTTTTTGCTGTTGAGATAAAGTTGCGGCCAAGGCATTCTGACAACGGATTTTGGCACCATCCAGTTCTTCCATGATGATTTCAATATCCCGCATTTGTTCCCGTAGCATGTTCTGGCGTTCATCAATTTTGGTCAGAAATGAACGCAACTGGACCACATTGCCATGTTCCGGATCATACATGTTGATCAGTTCTTGACTTTCTTTCAGGGACAATCCCAGTCGTTTTCCTCTTAAAATCAACTTGATGCAGGTCCGGTCTTTGGCGGAATAAATCCGGGTTTGTCCGTTGCGTTCAGGATTGATCAGTCCCTGTTCTTCATAAAACCGGATCGTTCGTGTCGTGATGTCAAATTCCTGGGATAATTGTGTGATCGTATAGGTTCTTTCCGCGGATGTGCCTGAGTTCCCCATGTGTTCTCCTTGATGTGTTCAAAATTAATGAATAGTTCAATAAACAATGTTTACGTAAACGTCAACTCTTTTTTACGTAAACGTCAACATTGTTTTTTTATTAAGTATTTGAAAAAAGTACTTGCACCTTATCCGAGGTTCAAATATGGTTCCGCTTCTCAGATCATCCCCAATGAATGGCCAGATAGCTCAGTCGGTAGAGCAGAGGACTGAAAATCCTCGTGTCGGAGGTTCGATTCCCTCTCTGGCCACCTCTCAAAATCAAGCCCAGCGGGTTTTCAACTTAAAAAAACAAAACACTTCCCAGTCATACAGAATTGTACACAGGTCACCGTTGAATCGTACATGAATCGTACACGGTTTTGGGGACCCTGAATACGAAGGGCAGTGGTTCCGTTTAAAGAATTAAAAAAAGCAGCTTAAGGAAGTGCCATTAGGGGAAAGCCTGTTTTAATTTTGCAGGCGATCATGGTGATATCATCATTAAACTGATCCTTGGAGCAAATCGACAGGATTTTCTGAAAAATTGTGTCAATGAGGACTTTTGGTGGCATCTGTTGATGGGCAAGCAAACAATCCCGTAATTCAGTTTCACCAAATAAAATATGGCCGTTCTGGTGAATTTCAATGAGACCATCCGTAAAAAAGAACAGCAGGTCATCTTCCTGAAGTTGTAGCGTTTCATCGCAATATTCCATATGGGGATTTATTCCAAGGAAAGGACCCGGCATGTTACGTGGCAGTGGCATGAGTTTCTGCTGGCGAACCAGTTGAGGATATGGGTGTCCCGCATGAGAGTAAGTCATGAGGCCTGTCTCCAGATCGATTCGGGCAATGAAAAAAGTCATGAAATAATCATCAGGAAGCGTTTTGTGCATGATACTGTTGAGTTGACAATTGAGTTCTGACGGCTTGTACAGGGAATTGGTTTGTCGAGCTGTTGCTTCGAATTGGCGGATGGCACCATAGGCCATCGCTGTGATCAGTGCAGACGGAGAGCCATGTCCAGAGACATCTCCAATCAGAATGTAAAGGTGATTCTGAAGTGTCATGAAGCCATACCAGTCACCCCCGGTTTCAGTGGCTGGATGGATGAGTCCATCAATATCCATAGTGGGAATGACTGGAAATTTTTGAGGATAGAGTAGTTTTTGCATGGTTGAAGCCATTTTCAATTCAGTTTCCATTCGGCCTTTTTCAACCATTGCAATACTCATTTCCGCAAGGCGTATGTGCATTTGGACACGAGCGAACAGTTCATTTTTGACAAAGGGCTTGGAAATATAGTCGTTGGCTCCCGCGTTGAATCCTTCTATCAGATCATGAACCTGATTTTTTGCTGTCAGGAAAATGACGGGTAATTCATTGGGTGAATAGAGGGAACGAATGCGACGGCAAACTTCAAAGCCACTCATGTGAGGCATCATCACATCAAGCAGAATCAGATCCAGTTGCGTGTTCTTAATAAGATCCAAGGCTTCCATACCACTGGTTGCAGTGTAAACCAGATAGTTTTGCATTGTCAGTTGGTTGACAATTACCTGAAGATTGACAGGTTCATCATCGACCACCAGGATGCTGGACAAGGGTTTCTGCTGTTCCAAAGGATTCAATGTTGCCGGGAGTGCCTCCAGAGAACCTTCCTGTAGAGTTATTTCAGCCAGATAGTTGTGTTTCTCATCAATCAGAACAGAGGGCTCCGCGAGTTCCTGTCGGGATGTGATCGGCAGCGAGAAGGAAAAGGTGGAGCCTTCGCCTTCTCGACTTTCTACCTTGATTTGACCACCATGGAGTTCCACCAGTTGACGACTGATTGTCAACCCCAGTCCACTTCCGCCAAAAATTCGGGCAATGGAACCATCGGCCTGCTCAAATGATTTAAAAATACTTTCCAGTTTGGACTTGGGGATCCCTATTCCCGTATCGGTGACAAAGATCCATAGGTGTGACGCGTCCACTCTTGAGTGGATTGTGATCGTACCAGTGGTGGTGAATTTGATAGCATTGCCGAGCAGATTCATCAGGATCTGTTCCAAACGATTTTCATCGGCTAAAACCCGTGGGAGATTGTGCGGCAATTGGTCCACGAGTTCCAGCGATTTGTTTAAGGTCATCGGTTGACAGAGGGTAAGTGCTACATCCAGTACACTTTTGATATCCAGTGTCTTGAGTTGCAATTGCAGATCATTCTGCTTCATCCTGGAAAAATCAAGGATGTCATTGACCAGATGGGAAAGGCGTTTGCCACTCTGCATGATCATGGAAAGATTGTGATACTGAATCGGGGTGACGGCTCCGCCAATGCCATCCAGCAGGGATTCACTCAGTCCAATGATTCCGTTCAGTGGCGTGCGTAGTTCGTGGGAAGTATTGGCCAGAAACTCGTCTTTGAGCTGATCCAGTCGTTTGAGTTCTTTATTCTGCTGTTCAATCTGAAAGTACGAACTGGCCAACTCAGCAGACATCTGATTGAAATGTCTGCTGAGTTCCCCTATTTCATCATCACTGCGAACCATTACTTTGACGCCCAGTTCTCCCGGAGTCATTGATTTCATGGTTTTATCAAGATAGGAAATGGGATGGATAATGGTACGAAGCAGTATCATGTTCAGCAGGAACAGCATCAGGAGGAGAATTGAACAGAGCAATGCGCCAAACAGGATGAACGATAATTGCTGTTCCCAGGACACATCCCCCAGGGCATAGGTGATCTGGATAAAACCGATGCGCTCTCCAATGGCACGGATGTCCTGCAGATAATGCAGGTGAGGTTCAGCACCTGATTTATCAATTTCCAGATAATGTCCTGTGGTGAATTTCTGAATGTCTGCGGGTTTCAGATTTTCGTAAAGTGCATTGAGTCCTTCGTAAACCAGCAATTTCCCCTGGGCATCATAAACATAGATGGTCTTGATTCCGGGAACCTTGAGGAGCGCCTGAACCCTCAACTTGACGGCTTTGAGGCGTCCTTCAAAAATTTCATTGGCAAAACGATCCTGATCCCGTTCAACCACAGTCTGCAACAGCACTTCGATTTTATTCAACACAGTCTGGAAACGCCGTTGCTGGAAGGGAAGCTGAATGATGCTGAAAATGACAGCGATAGACAGAAATGTAACAAGAATCGCCCCATTCACTTTGTGTCGGAGTTTGAGGGGGCTCATGAATTACTCTCTGATAGTGATGGCAGAATGCAAGGGGGCACCTTTTGAGGAGGTTCCAGATAGTCATGTTACGAATAATTTATTAATGATTTCATGGTGAAACAGTTTTTATATAGACAGCATCTCCCTTTTCAAGTTTCAGAATGACTGCGGGTTTCACAGGATTACGGTTTTCATCAAAGGTGATTAATCCGGTAATTCCCCGGTATTGAGTGATCGCCAGGGCATCACGGATTTTTTTTCGATCAAGGGACTTAGCCTCACGAATGGCCTGAGCCAGAATCATGACAGAATCATAGGTCAACGGAACAGTGGTTTGTTTGACAAGTCCATTCTTCGTTTCATATTTACCCACAAAAGTTCGGGATGCTGTATCAGGGGCATCCCTGTGCCAATGTGTGGTGTAATAGGTCCCGTCAATCAGATTTCCAATATAGTCATACATCCGGACTCCATAAGCGTCACCCCCCAGAAAGATGGCGGTAATGCCCATTTTACGGGCTTGTCCGATCACCTGGGAGGAGTCGCGATAGTCTCCTGGCAGATAAATAATGTCAGGATTCATGGGTTTGGTTTTCTGGAGCAACTCTTCATAATTGGACACATCAATCAGAAATTCTCCCTTCCATAGAATTTTGCCGCCTTGTTGTTCAAAACTCTGTATAAAAAATTCGGCGAGTCCGGTACTGTAGGTTCGATCTGTGTTCACCAGAACCACCGCTGTTTTAGCTTTGAGATCCTGAGTGGCAAAACGGGCCATGACTTTGCCCTGGAAAGGATCGGTATAGCAAACCCGGAAAATATAATCCCCCTCCAGCGTGACCTGAGGACTGGTGGAAATCGGGCTGATCAGTGGAATGCCTGCTGGTTGCAGAACGGATGCGGCACCGATAGAGTGTGAACTCCAGGAAGCTCCGATCATGGCGATAATCCCGTCATCGACAGCTTTTTTAGCCGCCATGCGAGAGCCAAGCGCTGTACTGTTGTTGTCATATTCAATCAGTTCCACGGGATGTCCCAACAAACCGCCTTGTTGATTGAGTGTTTCAGCCGCGTATTGAGCGGCTTCGAATAAAACAAGGTTGGTTGCCGCGGCATCCCCTGTCTTGGCCGCGATGACACCGATTTTCACAGGATCCGCCGCAATACCGGGAGTTGTAAGCATGAGCTGAAGCAAGAGCAGGAATGACAGAAATTTCATAAAGGCCTCCGGGAAAAATGTCACTTTGAAAACAAAGATAAAATACTCAATACCATCGCCAGTTAAAAGGTTTTTAGTAGAGGGCATCCAATCTTCTAAGGAACTTTCAAAAAATAACGAAGAGAGAACTCTTTAAGATCTTCAGTTTTAAAGATCCCTCACATTCGTTCTGAATGAGTGCGTTTTTCTGTGTTTTTACCAAAATCACAGAAAAAAACAAAGAGCCGGTTTTTATGAGGAGCCTGATGGTATTCGAATTGTGAAGGTGGTGCCCTTGCCGACATCGCTTTTGACTGTAATGGTGCCTTTGAGTTCTTCCACAATTCCCCAGACAATGGGTAAGCCCAGGCCTGTGCCTTTGGTTCCTTTGGAGGTGTAAAACGGTTCAAATATTTTATGGATGCTTTCATGGGGGATGCCGCATCCGCTATCGCTCACCTGGACCACAATATAGTTTTCTGTCGTGCTGGCTTCAGTAAACGACGTTAAGATGATTTCTCCCTGTGTGTCTTCAATCGCATCCATGGCATTTAAAATCAGGTTGATAAACAATTGCTGCAAATGATTGATATCAGCCATGATCAACGGCAAATTTTCTTCAAAATTTCTGGTGATCACAATGTGCTTTTTTTCCAGTTGGCTGGTAAGAATCACCAGTGAATGCTCCATGGCGTCATGAAGAGAACTCATTCCCTGTTTGGATGGAACAGGGCGCGCAAAATCCAGCAGATTTTTGACAATCTCCCGACACCTTTTGGTTTCACGGACAATGACCTCCAGATCGTCCCGACTTTCCTTGTCTTCAATACGCTTGAGCAAATAACTGCTATAGCTCAACACCCCGGTGAGCGGGTTGTTGATTTCATGAGCCACACCAGCGGCCAGACGTCCAATCGACGCCAGTTTATCCGATTGATACAATTGTCGGTGAGCCTCAGACAATTTCTGGGTCATTTGATTGAACGATTGGGCCAGATTTCCCAATTCATCATTGGTGGTTGTCACTATTTGATAATTCAAATCGCCACCTGCGACGCGATGAGTGGCCTGAACAATCTGATTCACAGGTTTTCCGACCAGATGCTGCACCAGAAAAAACAGCACGCCACTTACGATGAGGATGGTCCCTACAGCAAAAATCATCATCCGGACCTGATTGTCCTCGATTTGCGCATCGACCTCAGCGAGTGACAAGGTGATATCCAGGATTCCCAACACTTTCTGACTTTCTTCATGAGCATGACAATCTGATTGCCAACAACTGGGTTCATTGTAAATTGGATTGATCATTCCCAAATTGCGAAGGTTGGCGGAAGTATTGAAAATGCGGGTTCTTTCTGGAACTGACAATCGAACCAAGGGCTGATCCGCGGCGTGACAGGCATCACACGCTTCTGCATCCATATCCACTTCAGTATCCAGTTCCGATCTATCCGAAGAAAAAATAATTTCGCCGCTTTTATTGATAATGCGAACTTTCTCGATGCCTTTTTGTTTACCAATCGCCTCAAAGGTCTGATGCAACCGTTTGCGGTTTTTCACCAGCATGTCGTTCTGTGTGATATTTTTTACTGTTTCGCTGAGATGATGAGTGCTCAACTCCATTTGGGCCAGTAATTGTTCCCGTTGAGCATTGATCACCATGAAGGAAAAAATGGTGATACTTGCCATGATGGCACTTCCAACAGCCAGAATGAGTTTGACTCCGATTTTACTGGTCATTTGTTATTCTCCATTTTCTTCCTCGTGACAACTGTCACAATTGTCCGCTTCTTTGGTCACACCAAAGGACTCATTTTCATTCCCACTTCCGGTATGACATTTTCCGCACAGTTCACCCTTGTCCAGCATCTCATGGGTGATTGCGGGAACGTTAGTGATGATCACCAGACCGAACATGTCCACATGGCAGGGCTTGCAATCCGGTCGTTCCTGGTATTCATTGTGTTTCTCATGATCAAAGATGACCAGACCGGGACTGTCTTTGCCCGGAGGAAACTCAAACGGTGGGGGATATTCCAGTTTTTGTTCCAGGGGATTCACGGTACGGTTCAACAGGGCGGCTTGAGGAACCTGATGATTCAGCTCATTTTTTTTGGCCAGAGCCAGGGCAATCATAGCGATCAGCAACAGGCCCCACATGCCCAGCACCAGCCTGACAGAAAAGACGGGGTTTTTCTCATGAGCACTCAATGGCATTGTCTCCAGGTCTTCCAGGGGAAACACCGGAAAATTTTTGACCACAATGCTGAAAATTGTAAAACCCAACGTCACAATGGCGGTGGTGATGGCAATTTCTGTCCATTTGGGGAAGTAGGTTTCGGTATTCAACATGCCGGTAATGCTGACATTCAAACGTCCGAGAATAAATCCCAACAGCACCAGCAGGGCACAAAAAAACAATCCCCGTTCATTTTCCCGGATTTTAGGGATCAGCAACAATCCGACGGGTAGCATTGTGCCGAGTCCCAGTTCTCCCCAGAACAGCACACTTTCCTGGGTGAACTCAAACATCAGCGGTAAATTGCCACGGTGGGACAGGTCTTGTAATTTCAGCACCAGAAAGACACTCAGTACCACGACAATGACCCGGGAAATCCCGACCAAAATGTCGAGTTCGATACGTTTGCCAAACGCCCGGTAACTCAGAAACGATTCAAAAATGGTCATGGCCAGTCCGGCGGCGATGGCCGTGATAAAGAAAAAAACAGGCAAAAAGGGAGAGTACCAGAGGCCATGGAGTTTATCCGGAACAATGACATATAACGTTCCGAGCGAGGATTGATGCAGGGTGGAGAGAATGACACCCAGGATTACCACAGGCAGGTAAATTGCCCGAACCCATTTCAGAGGGACCTTCAGATTGAAACGTTCAAAGAATATCGGACTGAACTCCAGTGCCAGCACCATGGTGTATAACGTGACACACCAGGCCACCTCGAACATCACCGAATGTGGATTCCACATGATGAGGGGATGCCAGATGCGATACGGGCGACCCAAATCAAACAACAGCGCCACAATGACCAGGCTGTAGCCTAAAAAGGCGGTCAGGATGGTTGGACGGGCAATGGCTTTGTATTGTTCCAGATTAAAAATGTGAACAGTGGCCGCAATGATAAAGCCACCGGCGGCCAGACCGACGCCCACCATCACATCAAAGCCAATCCAGATTCCCCAGGGGAATTCATCGGACAAATTGGTGGAAGCCCCGAGCCCTTTTCCAAAGCGGAGAAAGGTCGCGTAAAGCCCGATGACATAAATGATTCCTGCTACCACGCGCCAGAAGGTTAATTGAGGCAGTTTCAGTTTCATGGATTCTCCATCATCCAAAAAAGGTTGAAAGGAAACCTTGGGGGTCTGTTGTTTAAGGTGTTTTTTTCTGGTTTGAATCAGGAGACTTCGAATTATTTTTTTTCTGTTCCTGTTCCAGTGTGATCCTGCGGTTGATAATCCACCAGAGGCCAAACATCATGACACCACCCACACCCGCCACACTGGGAATCTGGGAGAGAATATTCCAGGTGAGTTTGGGATAGGCTTCGTCACTTCGGGCATGTTTGAAGCCGAGTTGATCAAAGGGAATATCTGAAAGGTACAAGACCGAAGTCCCTCCGGCTTCATGAACTCCATAGATATGATTCACATATCGGTTCGGATGATTCTGGAGGCGCTGTTGAGCCTGGGCAATCAGTTGGTCGCGCTGACCAAAGACAGTGGCTCCGGTGGGACATACAGAAGTACAGGCTGGTTGTTCTCCGAGTGAAACGCGTTTTTGATAGCACATGATGCATTTTTGCACCCGTGGCAAAACACTGTCCCATTCATATTTTGGAATTTCAAAGGGACAGGCCATGATGCAGTAACGGCAGCCAATACAACGATCCTCATGATAAATGACCGGACCTTCCTGCGTTTTTTCCAGAGCTGTCACAGGACACACCGAAACACATGTGGGTTCCAGACAATGAAAACATTGATGGCGAATGAACACATCATGCCGTTTTTCTACCATCGTCCAGGTGGTGGCCGACAACTTGAGGGCGCCATCTTCTTTGGGTAACTCGTTTATTTCCTTGCATGCCAGCGCACAGGCCTGACAACCGATACATCGGGTTAAGTCGGTGAGGATCGCGTAACTCATAGAGTATCTCCTACCTTAAAAATAAATTGCAAAACGCTTCCCATGTTTTTTCATTCATAGGGACATTGGTTGTGGCTTCCTTGTTTTGAGTAGCGGGATCATTGACAAGCAACTTTTGAAAACGGTCAATTTCCTCCTGATACCAGGAGGTGGCGGCCCCGCCAATTTTTAATGTTTGCAGTTCTTCTGGCAAATTTTGTGGTTCGATTCGACAAATCCAGCCCAATTCATAGGGATTCATGTTGAGGTACTCCAGGTGTTCCGTCAATTCACTGTTGACCAGGGCGACCTGACCACTGATAGGTGCTGTGATTTGGGCGGTTTTGTTACCTTGACGGATAGTAAAGAGCAGATCTCCTTTCTTGAAAAAAGTACCTTCTACAGGTAATTCAAGGCCATCCACTTCCCCAATGATTTTTTGAACAAAATCATCAATTCCCATGCGCACCATCCCATTGAGTTCAATCTGCATCCAGGTATGTTTGGGAGTGATAAACAAGCCTGTAGGAATATTGATTTCATATTTTTGGGAGGAAGCTCCCTGAGATGGCGTTACCAGATGGACTGTCGGTCTTCGTTCGCGCTCAATACGATCCTGTCGCCGAATCAGTGTCTTGTTCACAAAAGCCACCAACTCATCTTCCGTGAATGGTTTTTGTACATAATCCATCGCGCCATGTTTCATGGTTTCCACTGCGGATTCAATGGTGGCGTAACCCGTAATCATAATGACATCCACATCTGGACGGAAGTGCTTGACGGCCTTGGTAACGTCCAAACCGTTCATATCCGGCATTTTGAAGTCAGTGAATACAAAGTCATAATTGTTTTTCTGAACCAGCCCCAGGGCTTCCTGGCCGGTTTCTACCGTATCGATGGAGTAGCCGGCCATGACCAGTATTTTGCGGAAACTATCCAATACAATCTGTTCATCATCGACAGCCAGAATCCAGGCTTTGGGGTTGCTGACCTCAACACGTTTCAGACTTTTAGCCTCATCGGTGAATTCAAGGCGTAGTCCAACATACAGTGCGTTTTCCCGTTCACTTTTCAATTTTGCATTCTGTCTTTTCTGAATCAAAAGTCGCACCAGAACATCAGCGGTGATAAACAGCACACACATGAGAATGACTACGAGGACAGCCATAAGGAACTCCTAAAGAGATTGATTAATAAATGATGATAAGGGTGTTTTTTGTCACATAGTTGCTGTTTATCAGAATAAAACAGAGAACTCAAACCGTTATTCCACTGGTAAAACTACGTGTTTTTTTGTGATAAATTAATTTCTACCTGAGGCGTGGTTCAATAAACACGTAGTAATACGAGGAATGGCAAAAGAATAACATGGATAACGTGCCCCACGGGACGTAGGGCACGAGCATACTTTTTCTGGTTCCCTACCTCTGGTGGGGAACCCTCCTTAGCCCACTCCGGTGGCTTGCCAATGCGCAGTGGAAGGGAACCGGAGGTGCGTTATGGATTGGTTCCTGACGAGACGTCAGGAACCAGATTAATGTTAAAAAACTTTTGATCGGGTGCTTAATACGAGTGCCTTGTAGAAGTAGTTTTTGCCTGATCATGGCTAAGCCCAGTCTTTTTCACAGACAATGTGCCGGGTTCTGGTCTTTACACGAAACTAAAGAACGCGGCGATAAGCCTCAAAAGCTAGACCTTAGCCGAAAAGTAAAAAGTCTTTCAATTTAGTATGAAAGAGGAGAAAAGAAGAGTGTAAATCAACAAATCAATCAACCCCGAACCGACGAGGTCGTTATTATAATGCGAATTAGGGGTTGCAAATATTTGCTAACAATGCGGATGTGTGATTCAATCTGAAGTGGTCGTCATTAATTGGAATCAGACGGTTACAGGACAGGTGCCTGGGAATCATAACCAGACACACAATAGGTGAAGTATGGACAAAATAGTTTTATATGGAAATCTTCTGAGTGATATCAAACGTCGGATACGTCAGGCTCAGGCAAAAGCTGTATTATCGGTCAATTCAGAGATGATATGGATGTATTGGGATATCGGACGAATCATTTTGGAACGCCAACAAGAAGAAGGCTGGGGAGCCGGAGTGATTCCCCGATTATCCAGAGATATCCGCAATGAATTGCCTGAACAAAAGGGATTTTCAGAACGAAATATTGGTAGAATGATCGCATTTTTTCGAGAATACCCCGATCCGCAATCAATTTTGCCACAGCCTGTGGCAAAATTAACGGAGCATTCCATTTTAAGTAATATTCCGTGGGGACATCATGTGCTTCTGATGGAAAAAATCAAAGATAGAACGATCCGTTTCTGGTATATGGAACAAATCATCACAAACGGCTGGAGCCGTGAGACCCTTTCCTCCATGATAAAAAATGATCGGCATCACCGACAGGGGCAGTTGGTTCATAACTTTGATAAAACTTTACCACAGCCTCAATCGGAGATGGTACGACAATCCTTAAAAGATCCCTATATTTTTGACTTTCTGACCATATCGGAACCGTTTGTGGAACGGGAACTGGAAACAGAACTCATCAGGCATCTTGAAAAATTTCTGATAGAGTTGGGAGCTGGATTTGCTTTTGTCGGCAGACAATACAAATTGACGGTGACCGACCAGGATTTTTTTATTGATCTGTTGTTTTATCATTTGAAGCTGCGGTGTTTCGTAGTGATTGATCTTAAAAAAGGTGCCTTCAAACCCGAAGGGGATTCAAGAGACTGCCGATTTGAGTCTTCCCCCCCACACAACGGAGTGACAATGTACCCTCATACCGACCCTATTATCATTGCCCTGGATATTGATGATTTCCTAACCCATCATGAATCAAAATCTTTACGGGAAAGAGATTGGCGGGATCCTGTACATCACCATGAAGACCATTTCATCAGGGTGGAATTCCCTTATCGTGATCATCTGGTTCAGGTTGAACATGTGCTCACCCCTGCGTGTCTCGAATTTTTCAGGTTCCTGTTTGAACATGAAACAATCCGCGTGGCTTTTTTCAGTTCCGGTATTCGCGAAAGAAATCTTGATCTGGCCCAAAAGATTGTGCGGAAAGTCATGGAAAAAGACGGTGATTCCACCTGGATACAACGCTATGATGTGTATTCTCGTGAAGACTGTTTTGATACAGAAAGGCTCCGATTTCGTGTGGAAGAAAAAATCATGAACCAATTTCAGCCCAAACATTTTATGGGGAACCTTAAAAAGGATCTGCGCATGATATCCTGGGGCCGAGAAAAATATCAGGAATTGTATCAACAAACGTTTCAGGACCCTTGGGTGCTTCTGCCTGATCCGGAAAAAGATAAAAATCTGCTAACCAATCTGATTCTGATCGAGGAGGATCCTTCCTATTTGTTCCCTGGTCAGGAAAAACATTTGTTGTTGAGCCCCACTTATAATCTTCCTTATCCGTATTTGATCAATTACCAGAAAGAGGACATGCCTTATGTCCCGGACGACTGGCGGAACCAGTTCAAATCCTTCAACACCATTTTTTATGCTGCGGGCCTGTTAAACCACATTCTGGAACGACATGTTTCAGAAGGCATTTCCTTACCTGAAATCCTGTGGCAGGCACAAAGAGACTTCTGGTTGGATCCTACAAATTACAAGGGACGTTATCCTCTCCATTTTTTCACCCAGGGCCGGGAGATTCTGCGAAAATATAATCCCTCATTAAACTTCGCCGTTGCTTCCTCAAAACCTGGTTCTCAATAATCCCTGCTCCCGTCAATGATCTTGAAAGCGCTGGAGGATGAGCAGAGTCATCGGCTATTTCTTTGATATTGCATCCGGGGAATCCTTAAATTCCGGAAACTGCCACCACGACACACATTGTCAATCAGCAAAACGCAGTTTAAAGCTGGCAGCATCGGGGAAAACATGATTTGGTCGCAAGGTAGTCACATCCTGTAGAGACTTTGCATGAAACGTCTCTCATAATTTTTTCTGGTTGCGAGACTACAGCATCGTAACCGTCTATTTGTGGTTCCTGCCACTGAGAAGTTGCCTGCAACGTCCCTACAAATCCAGTGACTCCACCCACACCTTTTTGCCTTCCACCACCACGCCAATGCCAATGATGTTCTGAATCCCCGCAACCCGGAGTTCAGTGGCGTAGTGTTTGTCCTGAATCTGCTTCAGGGCGCTGGCCATGGCCGATTCCCCGGTTTCTTCCCGGTGGCGGTTGATTTTTTTGAATTCCAGCACAAAGCCGGTTTTGTGAGGGTCTTTGGGCAGGAGCATGACGTCATAGCGTCCATAGCCTGATTCCCGGTTGGAGCGCACCCGGTGTGTTTCGGACAGGTTCACCAGCATTCCCAGCACAAAGGCGTGATATACCTTTTCAGGTTCCTGTCCGGCGGTGTCATGAAAACTCAGGGTTTCCAGCACCATTTCCCGCAGCACATCCTCGAAGGTTTCCACATCGGCATTCAACAGGGCCTGCAGCAGGGGATGCAGCCGACGCTCACCGATTTGGCGACTGAGCCAGTGCTGGATGGAGGTGTGAAAAAAGTACTGGACTTCCCGGTTGGGAATGCCCAGTTCATACAACGGGGTCAATTCCTGTTCCAAACGGTTGACTGGTTTAAGATAACCGCTGAAGGTTAGTGCAACCTGAAAACCCATGTCCTCTGGACATGGTCATGGTTCCAAGGCTCTGCCCGGAACCGGATGAATTCAAGAAAATGGATTCTGGGCACGATCCCATCGAATTTAAAGAAGGGATGGTGT
>JADFZZ010000037.1 GCA_015232315.1 SAR324 cluster bacterium
CAGGTGGTGGGCGGCTTCGGTGTAGGTTTTGCGTTTGGTGATCATTTCGCTGTGTTCCTTGTAAAACTCAATGTAACGCTCCAGCATCAACGCCACATCCAGCTTGCCATCGGATTTCACATACCACATCCGATCCTGCCCCAGATATTCCTGCAAACCCCAGGTCAACTCACGAGGCACGACTTCCCGATAAATCGGATTGGCGATTTCGAGTCCGGTTCTGCCTCGTTTGACGAGTCCCAAATCCAGCACATAGCGTTCATCCTCATTCCAGGCGGAGCGATCTTCTTCGGTGGATTCAAAGAGTTCTGATTGCTCACCGACCAGGATTTTTTCGATGATTTTGGAGACACGCGGTTCGCTGAGTTTGTCCGCGAGTTGATCCAGATGCACATCCCGACGCAGAATCAGGATTTCACAGGCATTGTAAACATCTTCGGGAACAATCGTTCGGAGGTCAGGTACTTTTTCTTTTCCAAAACAGAGTTCTCTGCCAAGAGCGTTGACCAGCCAGGGTTGACCCCAGGTTTGTGTGTAAATGAGTTGCAGGGCTTCCTCAGTAAAGTCTTGCCCGGTGACTGCTGTGTGCTGAGCATAGAGTTCCTTCACCTGTTCCAGCGTAAAATTGCTCAAGGTCAGGGATTCGTCCTTGATGTTGAACGCCGAACCTCCCACGACATACTTTTTTCCCTCTCCGTCATAAAGCCGGTAATCCCTTAAGTCTCGCAGTCCAATCAGACAAAGGGCGTGGGGAAAACCTTTGGGACGCTGGGAATAGCCACCTCGTAGTTGTCGTAGAACCGAGATGAGTCCATGTCCAATCAGGGCATCCACCTCATCCATAAAGAGGATCAGGGACTTAGGCAGTTCCATGCACCAGAGCGTCAGAAATCTGGAAAATTCAGAAACCTGATAACAAGCTTCGGACGGTTGGTACTGTTTGGGAAGATAAAACATGGTTTTTGTTTTAAACTCTTCCAGAAGGCATTGATTGACCGCCGCAACATCATCAAAATGTGCCTGTGCCGCCTCCACATTCACATAGAGGGCAATATAGTCTCCTTCCTTGTTGAGTTGCTCCGCATATTGCATCATCATCGTTGTTTTTCCGGTCTGCCGGGGAGCGTGCATGATGAAATATTTCCGGTCATCAATCAATTTCCTGACGTTATCAAACCGGGGCTCAAAATTGACCATGTAATGAATATCTGGCTGGCAAGGGCCGGAGGTGTTGAAGAATTTTCGGGTAGCCATAATATTTCCTCGCGATTAAGTTTTACAAATAAACAGAACTCTTTCCTTTCTAGCACAAGACGTCTGAGAGCAACAGTTCCAAATGAGACGGTGATGACTCGAGACTTGAAAACGGCGGCGATGCTACAATTCCGGTTATTTATTTAAGGCCTACGAATCCCCCCGGGGCTGTTTAATTTTCCAAAAAAATGAGTTGTAGGATGGGTAGAGCGTTAGCGAAGCCCATCGAGGAGGCTGTCCGAAAACAGACTTTCGCATGATTTATCCCGTTTAAATATTTGGTATCATATACTGTCAATTGGAGGCCACAGTGTGTGATTCCGCTTTGACGGATCCGGGCAACAGCATAGTCTGATAAATCCACAGGGTGGTTAGTCATGAATGGAAGGTTCTGTGTTCATGTCGTCAATGAGAAACCTGTTCTGCCCTTGTCAGGAAATCGTCGCAAGTTTTTCTCAACGGATTAGGGAATTTTTGTGGTATTTTTGTGTGATTAATCTGATTTAAAATATTTTCACAAAACGCATTACCGTGCGGTACTGCCCCTGTTTTGTCCTCTCGAATCGCTCTTACACCATGCAGGTCAGTAGCACCCCTTCATCGGTCAGAAACCGGCCTTACAAGAAGCGTCCATGACATTCATCTTCCCGGTTGGCGTTTCGGGCGAGGGTTTCATTGGGCGAAAGGACAGGAATGCTCCCGACAGAAACCCTGTTTCATTTGGGTTCTCCCAGATATTGAAACAAAACCACACTGATATCATCTTCGGGTGGTTTGCCTTGAGCAAATTGTTCTACTGTCTGGAGCAACTCTTCCAGGAGCGATTCCATGTCCATTCCTCTTCTGGATTGCAAAAATTCACACAGGCGTTCTTCCCCAAATAATTCTTCTGCAAGGTTATGGCGTTCTGTAATTCCATCCGTGTAAAGAATTCCAATATCTCCAGGAAAAAGCTGACTGGTTTGACAAGAAATTGAAAATATAGGGGCATCAAAGGTCCCAAGCATCAGAGTGCATGGTGGAAAAAATAGGGGGGTGTCTCCATTAACAGGAAAAAGAATGATTGAAGGATGTCCTGCATTGGCTATCGTCAGAAATCCGCCGGGAGTAATCTGGAGCATGGCCGCCGTCATGAAACGGTCATCAGGTAAATGGTGTATCAGTTCATGGTTGAGATATTCCATAAGAGCCTTGGGATCCTGGTTACGGCTCTGGGTGAGCAGGATATTCGCCATAATGGTACTCAGGGCCGCCGTAACGCCGTGTCCGGTACTGTCGCCCATAAACAGGTTGAAGGAGGAATCCTGATCAGAATAGAACTTATAAATGTCCCCTGACACATGGGAATGAGGAATATACCGAACTGCAAGATTAAGAAAGGAGGGAGTAGAAAACTCCTGGAACAGGTGAGTTTGAACCCCGGCGGCCATGATCAAATCCTGAGTGATTTGTTCATTTTTTCGAGCCAGTTCCTGATTTTTTTCACTCAACTGTCGGGTTCGTTCCAGAACTTTGTCTTCAAGATTATGATACAGGTACGCATTGTCAATGGAAATGGCCGCCTGGGCTGACAGGGTTTGCAATACCTCCAGATGTTCTGGCGTAAAGGCTCCTGTGATGAGATTGTTTTCCAGATAAAGGATTCCCTTGAGCCGCCCTGAGTGCTTCAGGGGGATGCACAACACAGATCGAACCTGGCACTGGAGAATATGCGCATCCCGGGTAAAGTCTCCGGAACTCATCGCAGAATCCAGTACGATCTGTTGTTGGGTCCGGGCTACATAATGAATCATGGCCGCAGAGACCCGAAGGTTATCTTCAATAGGAATGGATTGGAGGATCGAAGTCGTGGGTTTGTCTGTAGCGTATTCTGCTTCAATAAACCACTGATCCTGTTTAGGTAATAGCAAGAATCCTTTATCAGCCCCTGCATTTTCAATCACAATATTCATCATCTTTTCCAGCAGATGATGAAGGATGATTTCCCCGGACAAGGTTTGGGATGCCTTGAGGATGCTATCCAGATCCAATGCCTGAAGAGGAGAGTAGGACACTGTGGAAGAAGACTGGGTGAGAGAGATTCCCGTTTGGGTTCTTTTTGATTTTTTGCCAAACCACTGGGAATATTTGGACTGGTACTGGTACACCTTGGCTTGGGCGCCCCACCGTTGATAACGGTAATAAGCTTCCTGGCGATAAGTCCGGGCAAATTTTTCCAAACCTTCTGCTTCATAAAAGCGTGCGGCAATTTCACACGCCAAAGCTTCATCATTCAAGTATCCGTGATTATGGGCTCCCTGGATCGCTTTTTCATAGCCTCTGCAAGCCTCTTCAAACTTTCCTGCCAGACGAGCGTTTTCCGCCATGACCAGATCATATTTGTGTTCATAATTCATTGGCGCAAACTGGGCCCAGCGCTTGAGTTTGGTCAGGGCCGTCTGGATTTTGGTCTGGTAGGACTGTTGTTCTTCCTGGGAAACTTTGTGGAAATTCCCCTGATACGCCAGCGCTTCAAAAAAATAAAAAAAGGGTAATCCATGAGAAACTCCAGCCCCCATCAGGTTCACAGCAGTCTGCTCTGCCTCCTTAATCGCCAGGGAAAACTCTTCAAACAAATAATTCAAATAGAGCTGGTAGAAATGGATAAAGAACAAGGCGGTCACATCCTTTGCCGTTTGATAGGGTTCATAGACCTCATCCACATCCAATACTTTCCCTTTCAGTTTTCCTGACCAGGGAGCTTCCTCTTGCACTGCCAGAAGGCTCTGGTAGTAGATACTGCCCAGGTTCACGGCATTCTGTTGTTTCATGCTACGGACTGTTTTCAAAGAGGATTCTGCCAGTTTGATCATTTCCGGCAGAGGCTCTCCCAATTGAAAACCCGTCTGAAAATGCTGTAACAGGGCATAAGACGCAAAATCAACTAGCCCAGCCGAAAGACAAAGCTGATAGCTGACAGGCATCTGCTGGTAGCAAATCCTGATATGCTCATGCCAGTGAACCAATAAGTCATATTTGATAAAATAGCTGTGCGCATGAGACGTGCGGTGAGGATATTTTTCTGCAATGGCCAAACTCAAATCTGAATATTTGATCACCCCCTCAATGTCATCCAGTGCCACCCCAATCACAATCGCATAGGATACATAACCTGGCGAGGCGTAGTGAGAATTTCCGTGGGCCAAGGTTAGTTCCAACAATTTCAGAGTGCCCATTGTATAAAGATTCAGGTTGGAAAAATACAGGGCGGTACTCAGACTCACGATAATTTTCATGATGATTTCAACCCGTTCATCGTGGAGCGGAGGTAACTGGAGTAACTCTTCAGCCTGTTTGCTATCCAATTGTGCCTTGAGCGCCATCAAGGCCCCGCCCAACTGTTCCTGAGAGGCATCCGCGGGGAGATCGACCCCCAACTCATGCAAGGTTTTCAAGCCCAGTTCTGTGGCCTCTGCAAATTTGGTTTGAACGCATAAGGCCACAATACAGGTATCCTGGATTTTAGCCCGATCAATGAAGCTCCGGGCATGAGCAAGCGCAGTCTGAAGCAGAGCGGAAACCTCTTCAAACTGGCCACTCAGATAGGCACACAAAAGGGCCTCGATATGTAAATCAAACATGAAGGGATAGTCCTCGTTCCATAGGGACTCAGAGACTCGTGACACCCCCTCACTCAAATATTGGTAGGCGCCTTGATAAGCCGCCGAAACTCTGGCTTTTTGACCGGCCTGAAGGTTCAACCTGGCCAGATCCAGTCGCTCCGTAGAGGCCATTTTCCCGGTGGAACCCTCATTCAAATGGTTCACGATATCAAAAAAACAGGGATGCTCCTGATCTGGAATCGGTGGTTTTTGACTGCGTATCCACTTCAGCAAAAGGCTTCCGGTCTGTAAATGCAACTGTTGTTTTTCAGCTTCAGGAATCATGGACCACACCGCTTGCTGGATACGGTCATGGACAAAATGGCAGGTATCATTCTGCTGTATTAAAAAACCTCCTGTCAGGGCATCCCTGAGGTGGTGTTGTGTGTCCTCCAAAGACTGCTCTGCGACCCATGCCAGAATATTGACTTCAAACTCATTGCCCAAGCTGGCAGCCCATTTTAGAAGAGACTGCGTTTGCGGAGGGAGTTGCTGGATTTTACTCCCTAACAACTCTACCACATTATCGGTCATCTTTCTGGCCTGGAGTTGATCCAAATCCCAAGTCCAACAGCGCTGAAGGTAGTCAAACTGGAGTAGTTTTTCATGGGCTAAGGCTTTTAGAAATTCTCCCAGAAAGAAGGGATTTCCCCCGGTTTTTTCCATGAGTAATTCAGCCAGGCCTTGAAGTGTTAAGACTTCCCTGATGTTCAGGGTATCTTGTAGCAATTGCAGGATATGCGGCATTTTCAGAGGCGCAATGGATAAGGTATGCAGCGACACCTCTGTTTTCTGGATTTCAGCCAGGATGGTCATGAGAGGATGAGAGGAATGAACCTCATTATCACGATAAGCGCCCAGCACCATCAACCAGGGAATATGGTTCATGATCTGGGTAAGCAGCTTAAGACTTGCGTAATCCGCCCATTGCAAATCATCCAAAACAAGTACCAGTGGGTGCTCTTCAACGCAGAAGACCTTCATGAAATTCTGAAACACGACATTAAACCGGTTTTGATTTTCTGTAGGAGGCAAGGGGGTACTTGCAGGCTGTTTTCCAAGAAGCCATTCCAGTTCAGGAATCACCTCTGCTACAACCCGGGTGTTGTCTCCCAAGGCTTCGAACAGTCTGGATTTCCAGGTTTCCAGACGCTCAGAAGACTCCATCAGTAATTGTTGGATCAGCTTACGGAAGGCAGACACAAAGGCAGAGTAAGGGATATTCCGCTGAAACTGGTCAAACTTCCCGGAAATGAAATATCCCCGATGAATGGCAACCGGTTTATAGAGTTCCTGAATGAGGGAGCTTTTCCCAATACCGGAATATCCCGCCACCAGCACCAACTCCGTATTTCCCTGACAGACTCTTCCAAAAGTCTGCCATAACGTTTCAATTTCCGTTTCACGTCCATACAGTTTTTGTGGAATCTGGAAGCGTTCTGAAAAATCACCTTGTCCCAATTCAAATAAAAATTCCGGGTTCTTGTCCAGTTCCCGACATCGTTTCAGATCATAAGAGACCCCGGCTGTTGACCGGTAACGGTCTTCGGCGTTTTTGGAAAGGAGTTTCATGACAATGTTTGAAACGATGGTTGGGATTGCCGGGTTCAGTTGATGAACCTGGACAGGCTGTCTGGCGATATGTCCATGTACAATTTCCAGCGGATCTTGCGAAACAAAGGGAAGCTGGCCCGTAAGCATCTGATAAAAGGTCACTCCGAGCGAATATAAATCGGTGCGATAATCCAGCGCACGATTCATGCGCCCAGTTTGTTCAGGAGAAATATAAGCCAGAGTGCCTTCCAGAATCTTCTGGTTGGAATGCTGGATAACTTCCTGAGAAAGTTCTGTGGAAATTCCGAAGTCAATCAGCTTGAGTACTCCCGATTCAGGATTCAACAGAATATTGAAAGGGTTGATATCCTTGTGAATAATCTGTGCCTGATGCACGATGCCCAGGTTGTCGCAAATCTGAATCGCAAGCACTAAAAATTCCTGAAGCTTCATAGCCTGTTTCTGAGCCCCCCTCTGTTCCAGAATCTGACTGAGTGAAACTCCTCCAAAATCTTCCAGTACCATGTACCAGGAGTTCTTCAAGGGAACTAATCCTGAGACTTTGATGATTCCAGGATGATGAAATTTCAGAAGGTGCTCGTATTCTCTTTTAAATTGAGAGATTTCTCTGGAATCAGGAAATTCATTTTTTAGGACCTTTAGAACCACTGACCTGTGGGTTTGATTCTGCTGTGCCTGAAGAATCCGGGTTCGGCTGCTGTCATAAAGTTCTTTTTGGATTTTATAACCTGGGATATGAATCATAAAGGGCCTGGGAGTAAAAAGTATTGGGATTTGTCATGAATAAAAAAAGAGATTGGAGCTCCTGTCCGTTACTTGCCTCCTGGTGCACCGGAACGCCACCCCGGTGAGGCAACTCACAACCAGATCAATTCGATCTGCTTGCCATCCTGTTCGAGCATCTCCCGCTTGCCCACCGTTTCCATGTCTTCAGGAGGCTTTCGGCTGAAAATGATCAGGGTTCCAAAATTCATATTGAGTCGGGTGAGGTATTCGGTGAGTTGCAGTTTGCCTTCGACCAGTGCTTTTTTCCCGCTCAGTTTGAGTTCAAAGGCAAAGCGTTCTCCGGAAAATTCAATCAGCAAATCCAGTCGTTTCAGGCCGATGGCGTATTCGCGGGTGATGCGTCCGCCGCCATTGACAATGCGCTGGAGCCAGGCCATGAACAGCAGGTGATGAGCCGCCTCCGTGTAGGTTTTTCGTTTGGTGATCATTTCGCTGTGTTCCTTGTAAAACTCAATGTACCGTTCCAGCATCAACGCCACATCCAGTTTGCCATCGGGTTTTACGTACCACATCCGATCCTGTCCCAGATATTCCTGCAAGCCCCAGGTCAATTCACGAGGCACGACTTCCCGATAAATCGGATTGGCAATTTCAAGTCCGGTTCTGCCTCGTTTGACGAGTCCCAAATCCAGCACATAGCGTTCATCTTCATTCCAGGCAGAGCGATCTTCTTCAGTGGATTCAAAGAGTTCGTCCTGCTCTCCGACCAGGATTTTTTCAACGATTTTGGAGACACGCGGTTCGCTGAGTTTGTCCGCGAGTTGATCCAGATGCACATCCCGACGCAGAATCAGGATTTCACAGGCATTGTACACATCTTCCGGAGTCACCATCTGATTCCAGGGAACCTTCTGAGCTTCAAAGCAAAGTTCCCGTCCAAGGGCGTTGACCAGCCAGGGTTGACCTCCGGTTTGCGTATAAATCAATTGAAGTGCCTCTTCGGTAAAGGATTGTCCCGTCGCTACGGTGTGCTGGGCATAGAGTTCCTTCACCTGTTCCAGTGAAAAATTACTTAAAGTCAGGGATTTGTCTTTGATGTTGAACGCAGAACCTCCTACCACATATTTTTTCCCATCTCCGTCATAAAGCCGATAGTCCCGCAAATCTCTCAACCCTATGAGACAAATGGAGTGAGGAAATCCTTTGGGGCGCATGGAATACCCACTGCGAAGTTGTCTTAGAACCGAGATGAGTCCATGTCCAATCAGGGAATCGACTTCATCCATGAACAATACCAGAGGTTTGGGAAGTTCCAGACACCAACGGGTTAGAAAATCAGAAAATTCAGCTTCAGGGCGATAACATTCAGCAGAAGGTTGATATTGCTTGGGCAGAAACACCATGGATTTAATACGAAACTCACTGATAATGGAATTATTGACCGCCCTCACATCATCAAAATAAGCCTGAGCGCTTTCCACATTCAAATAGAGCGCAACGTATTGATCTTCCTGGTTGATCTGCTCTGCCAGTTGGATCATCATCGTCGTTTTACCGGTCTGACGGGGAGCGTGCAGGATGAAGTATTTTTTGGTGTCAATCAATTGAAGAATGTTTTCAAACTTGGGCTGAAAGTTGACCATATAATGATCTTCTGGTTGACAAGGGCCAGCGGTGTTGAAAAATTTTCGGGATGCCATAGTTCTTTCTCAATAGGAAGGCGAAGTAGCAAATGAAAGTCTTTACTTCTTTCTAGCATAAGGCACTGGAGAGTAACAGTTCCAAATGGGCAGTTACTTTAATTTTCAACTACCCGCTATAATGGTGGAAAACTTTTGATCGGGTACTTACATTGCCCCAAACAGGAGCGGCCCGAATATTTCATGAAGTAAGAGGAAAATCTCCTGTAATTTTGACCGCGACCATGGTCACATCATCTTCAAGTGGCAACCCCTGATTGAACGCATTCATTTCTGTTTCAAGTCCGTTCAGTATGTGCTGACACGCCTCTTCGCGGTGGTCTCTCAGAAAGTTGCGCAAACGCTTTTCGCCCCATTCCTCACGTTCAGGACTCATGTTTTCTGTGAGACCGTCTGTATAAAAAAACAAGAAATCGCCCTGACTCAACTGCTGTGAACTCTCTGTAAATTCAAGAGTTTCCATTTCACCCAGACGAATGTTCCGGTTCAGGAGTTTTTTCACTTTTCCCTGCTGATCCAGACAGAGCGGAAAGTTGTGTCCGGCATTGGCAAAACGCATGACCCCTGTTTTCAGCTCAATGGCCGCAATAAAAAAAGTCATGAGATAGCGTGTGCGTCCTGTCCTGAAAATAGCCCGGTTCAAATGAAACAGCACTTTGGGTAAATCAGGAGCCTGCCCTTCAGCCAGTTCCTCAAGCACCCCACAGGCCGTGCTGGCCGCCGCTGTGACCAATGCGGCGGGTGATCCGTGACCTGTCACATCGCCGATCATCACATACAGGTGGTTCTCAATCTGCGTCATAAAACCATACCAGTCCCCGCCGGTTTCGCTGGCGGACTTAAAATAACCGGCAATATCCATTCCGGGAATTACAGGAATTTTTAATGGCAACAAGGCATGCTGTACCGCCGCGGCCGTTTTGAGTTCGGCTTCCATGCGGACGCTGTTTCCCAGGTTGGCATACAGTTGGGCATTTTCGATGGAGATTGCGGCCTGAGTCGATAAAATATTGAGAATTTCCAAGCGATCCTCAGTAAACGCACCCGGAGTCATCCTGTTTTCCAGATACAATGTCTGGAACAATTCCCCCTTATGCAGCATCGGCATGCACAATATGGATTTGGCAGTGCTGTTGACAAAATAGGGATCAGTGAAGAATTTGTCGTTCCGGGTGACATCATTGATCACAATGTTTTCACGTGTCCGCATCGCATAACGAATGAGTGACTCCGGAACCATTCTTTGTGAAGCAGATTCCGTGATGCTCTGGCTAATATCCTTGCTGGCTTCAATCTGGATCAAACCATCCTTTTCCCTGAGCAATAGTCCGCGATCCGCACCGGCATTTTCAATAATAATGAGTAGCAATTTCTCCAGAAGTTGTTCCAATACGATTTCGCCGGAAATTGTTTGTGAAGCCTTGATCACTGTCATCAAATCAAGACTTCCACCAATATTTCTGGTCGTTGGAACGGTTTTGGCTGAAATGGTTTTTCGTGCATTCTGCAAACCGGATGTGGTTTGTTCAACTTGTTTTGGCACCATCGCGGGATACGTTTTTTCAAAAAATTTAATTTTGGCGTCGGCTCCCCATTGGCGATATAAAAACAGGGCATCCCTGAAAAAAAGTCGGGCAATCTCCTCTTCCTTCCGTGCCAGATAAAACCTGGCTGTCAACTCACAGGCAATGGCCGCTTCCTGCTGATAATTATTCGTTTTAGCCGCTTCGATGGCCTGACGGTACAGTGTCATGGCGTGGAGGTCCTCTTTCCGGACCCGTGCGATTTCCGCTTCAATCAGCAGGCATCGCTGAAGCTGGTTCATGGGTGCGGATTCATTCCATTTTTTAAGCCGTTTCAGATCTTTGCCGGCTCTACTTAAATATTTTTTCTGTTCCTTGGCAGGTTTGTTTCCAGCTACTGCCAGATGGATCAACGCATCATAAAAATAGAAAATCGGGACATGCACCATTCCCATGGCCGCTTCCACATATTTCAGATTTTCATTGGCGTTGTTTAAGCCCTCATCCCATTGTTCAAACATAAAGCACAGAATCAGTTTATTCAGAAACAGCGAAAAAATCGCGGCATTGTCATGAGCGTCCTGATGTTTGGGAAGCATCACCGCCTCATCATAAACTTCACCTTTGATCTTTTGCGGTACGTCAACCTCACTGGTCAGATTCAGCACCACCTGCTGATACATGTGATTGTAATGCAACGGCGTCACCTGACGGATTTGTTCCAGAATCCGGTTGTATCTCAATATTTTATCCAGCACTTCATGCAGATTGATCCCTGCCAGAAACGAGAGCGCGCAGTTGTTGTGAGCCGCCAGAGCGGCAAATTCAAAGTCGCCTTTTTCGATGCCGATCTGACAGACAGGTTCCAGCATTGAAATTGATTTTCCCACAGACTCTTTCCAATGTTGGAGGAATGTGCTGATCAGAAACAGGATTTGTGTCCTGGACTGATATTCCTGATTCTGCTCCATAAGCTTAAGTGCCAGTTCACCAAACTCATAACCCGCAGAAGGATTGCCCAGCGCGCTTGCTGTGATACTGCCGAAAGCGGTAAGAGAAATATAGGAATACGGATTATTTCCATATTTGACGACAAGCTGAACATTGGTGAACACCGTAATCGGCATCAGATCCGGAAGCGCAATGTATGAGGGTGCCATGAGACTGGAAAGGATGCGACTGGCCGCCAGTTTCTCAGGTTGTGTCATCCGTGGAAGATTTGCCAGATCCGCGGTTTTATGTCCCATCAACGTAATTTTCGTTTTGATCAGACTCAAAGCAACATGGAGTTTTCCCGGGTTGGAGGGCAAATTTACGCCCAGCGACCGGAGAATGATCAATGCTGTTTGAACAGCTTTCAGCTCCCTGTTTTGCGCGATATACCCATGAATTCGCGATTCATAGGCGGGAACCTTGTCCAGCACTGTTTTCCCGCAAGCAATAATTTTTTGGACAAAGGTTTCCATCAGATCGAACTGGCGATTCAGATAGGCGTTTTCAGCCGCTTCCGAATACAGCGACAACAGCAGTGAATAATGCCTGTCCCAGCCCTGCTCACCAAGGCATTCAATACCAATTTCCGCATGTCCGGTACCTGGCCCGTAGGCCGCAGAAATCCGTGCCTTGCGACTTGCCTGAAGATTCAACTCCGCTAAGGGCACCGAGTCCGCTTCATCCCTGATCTCACGACCCGCGTTCAATTGTGACAGTACATAAAATAATTGTTCCTCCAGGCGTTCAGCGGACAGATGTTTGAGTAAGAACTGGCCAATGCGCCAATGAATCGTTTTTTGTTGTTCAGGTTCAATCAGTCCATGAGCGGCCTGCTGGATACGGTCATGCAGAAATTTATCTGTGATTAGCGGATATTTTTCGCCCAACACAACCGCGTCAGCTTCTTCCATCGAAATCAGCAGTTTGTGATGACCGCTCAACGGCATGACAAGCCCTTCCTGCACAGCGGACCATAGATCAATGGAAATTTTTCTCAAGGATCGGTCACAAAGAATCGCCAACGTCTGAAGATCAAACGAAGGGCCGATACAAGCCGCCATCTTCAGGGCCGCCTGTGTTTCATCAGGCAGTCTTTCAATTTTTGCGATCATCAGATCCACCACGTTATCAGTGGTCTGTTCCTCCTTGATTTTCGATAAATCCCAATTCCACTTCAACGTATCGGGATCAAAGGCCAATAGTTTTTGTCTGTGCAGGTGTTTTAAAAACTCTCCGATAAAAAATGGATTACCCCCGGTTTTCTTGAACACCAGATATCCCAGCGATGCGACTTCATCCATGCTGGAGCGGAGTGTGTCGGAAACAAGCTGATTCACATCACTGACCACCAGAGGTTCCAGGATGAGTTCTTGAAAGGTCTGACCTCCACGTACAATTTCTTCCATCGTCATTTTAAACGGATGGGCCGGATCGACCTCATTGCTACGATATGCGCCAATAAACAGAAGATAACTGTCGGACATGCCTGACATCAGATTTTTCAGCAGTATCAGTGTTGAGGAGTCCGCCCATTGGAGATCATCGAGAAACATCACCAGTGGATGCTCTTTTTGTGCGAATACCCTGATAAACTGCTGAAAAACCCGTTGGAACCGGTTTTGATTTTCGATGGAGCCCAACACGGGAACCTCTGGCTGTTCGCCCAATATCAATTCCAGATCGGGAATCAGATCAATCACAATTCCAGCGTTAGTTCCCAAAGCCTGAAGCAACCCGTTTTTCCAGACATTCAATTTGTTGGAAGACTCAGACAACAATTGCCGGATTAACTCTTTGAAGGCCTGAGCCAGAGCCGAATAGGGTTCATTGCGTTTGAATTGATCAAATTTCCCTGAAATGTAATGTCCGTCCTGTTCTGTGAGTTTTTTCAGTATCTCCTGAACCAGCGCGGTTTTACCAACACCGGACTGCCCGGAAATCAGCATCATTTTCGTGCCTTCATTCAGCATCAGATTGAAACAGTCTCTGAGTTCCTGAACATTTTTTTCGCGGCCATAAAGCTTCTGGGGAATCTGGAACTGGCCACTCATGTCTTTGAGGCCCGGAGCAAATGGTTCAATATGACCATGGAGCTTCAACTCTTCCTGACATTGGAGCATGTCATTACGCACACCTCTGGCACTGCGGTAACGGTCTTCCACACTCTTTGAAATCATTTTCATGATGATATCGGACAACGCCTGGGGAATTGCCGGATTTGCCTCCTTCAAGGGTTTGGGTGGATGCGCGATGTGGCAATGAACCCAACCGATCGCGTCTTCCGCGTCAAAGGGCAATTGACCGGAAAGAATTTCATAAAACGTGATTCCAAGTGAATACAGATCTGTCCGGTGGTCAATTGCGCAGTTCATTCGGCCTGTCTGTTCCGGTGAAATATAGGCCAGTGTACCTTCAAGCACATTAGGGTGCTGGATGGATTGAATTTCATAAGAGAGTTCCGTGGAAATACCAAAGTCGATGAAACTGACTTGACCGGTTTCGTTGGAAAATACCAGATTGGCGGGATTGATATCTTTGTGAATGACCCGATGCTGATGGATGTTTTCGAGAATATTGAGAGATTGGATCGCCATTTCCAGAAAACCGGGAATGTCAGAACCAAACGAGGACTTCCGCTTATGCAATGAATTTCCCCCCAGATCGTCCAGCACCAGAACGAGACTGTTCTGATGTTTGACCAGATCATAAACCTTCACAATGCCGGGAAACTGGATTTTTTTCAGGATTTCATATTCATGACGAAATTGGGCAACTTCTTCAGGAGACGGGTATTCGTTTTTAAGAAACTTGAGAATAACCGGCTGACTGTTCACGTCGGTGACTGCCCTGAACACCATGGAATTCTCGCCTTCATACAACTGTTCCTGAATCTGATATCCTGGAATTATCATCATATGTCACCCAAACCACAAAGAATAACTGAATTACAAAAATCCAATAGCCGCAAAATCACTTGCTATCTCCCCCGGTCTCTTCCCCGATCTCTGCCACCGCCACCAGGTCCACCCCGACCGCCACCAGGCCCACCCCGACCCTGATCATGTGATCGGCGTTCCAGCGTCATATTCAGGCGTGTGATCTCGTCCGCCTTGACTTCAAAGGATTGACTGATCGCTCGTCCGTCTTTCTGAAGCGTAAGGACATGTCGTCCTTCCGAAACGGAAGGAATCAACGTATCCGTCTTCAAATGCAGTTCTTCGCCATCCAGAATAATGTCCGCACCCGAGGGCGATGATTTGATAAAGACCTTGCCATTCCCCAGTGTTTTTTCAGCAACAAACAGGCTGGAGGTCTCCTCTCCCAACAGTTTATCGGCCAGTAGATCCAGGACGGTTTGGATGGTTTTGGTATCACCATTGAATTCCACGGTTTGCGACACCAGCAAGGCACCATCCTGAATGTTGCTCAATTTTGCGGTAATAAAAAACACCCCTTCATCAACCTTGAGAAATTGAACTGTCACCATACGATTGACGCCAAGCTTTTCGCCGATATAGCCGTTGCACGCTTCTTCACGACAGTTGGTTTTTTGTTTGATGGCATTCACGTCCACTTTCGCCATTTCAATCGCACTGATCTGATGAAACTGGGGATGCCTGGCGAGAGAGGAACGAAACAGGTTGCTGTAAGCCTTTCGCTGTGATTCATTCAACACCTCAGATTCCATATCCATGACGGCCACCAGCGTTTTTCTGTGTTTGTCCGGCAGATTGAATAATATTTCCTGCTGCGTCAGCACGGCACCACTCATTTGATCTTTCAAGGCCCGGATTCTTAAAATCACATGGTTGTCCTGAATTTCATATGTCGTATTCACATGAATGGCTTGAGATGAAATACCAGCGATCGCTTCTGACAACAACAGTAATTCCACATTGGACAATTTCTGTTCAAACGCAAAATACAGTTCTGTTTCAATCCATTTCGCATCCTTGTCATGATCGTTGTTCTGATGATTTTTGACACTGATGACCATGGATTGATCCTGCTGGTTGCGCAGAATATTGATGAAATGCGCGGTTACTTCAGACAGTGCCTGTTCGAAAGATTGTTGTGCCTCAGAGGAAGCCTTGGGAGGATTCGCCAGAAGTTGTGTGGCAAAACCCGTAAGGGAAAATACAATACAAAGTAATCCACCGATTAATCGCCTGATCATGATGCTTGCCATAAGTTCCTGATAGTTTTAAATTGGAGGTAATGGATTTGATACACAGGGATGCTATACAAGGGAGTAACAAAATTCAGAACAGAGGTCAATAAACGTTCTGTGACTCCGTGGCTTTCTCATAAAAAATTAATCCTGGACTTTGAACATTTCGAGGTGTCGTCGCGAACTAATGTGAGAGATCTTTCTTAATATCAAAGAGTTAATAATTCTCCCTTCGGTCGAAACGACACACCGTGAGATCAATAATTTCAGTGGTTCATGAGAAAATGTTCATAGTCCAGAAAGATTTATAACCAAACGGAATTCAATGATAAAATTCGTTTTCAGATTTGCTCATAAATTCCATTATAACGTTTTTGAATTAATGCTTATTTCGCCTTGATACTTCCATTCTTTATCGCAAAAATACCGTCATGTTTTTCGTTATCGTCTTGCTTGGGAGAAAACTATGAAAAAGCAAATCATCCTTTTGATATTTTTTTTAAGTATCAGCGGATTACAGATTGTATGGGCCAGCGGAAATCTTTGTATTATCTGGAAACAAGGCATGGAATGTCCTCCGGATCAAAATGAAGAGGAAACAACACAAATCCAGGGATTGACAGAATCTAAAAATGATTCACTGCAAGATTTTTATGATTTTATTTCTGAAAACACCTCCAGTTCAGATTTTGATATGTCCGACTCAGGTTTTGATACAGATACAGGTTTGGACGACAATACGGTCATGACGGATACAGCGGATCAAGGTGTATCAATGGACAGAGAAGTCGAGGATGATCCAACCATGGATACTACGGATCAAGGCACAGTGGATTCAGGAACGGAATCGACGGAGGAGCCTGGCATCGAGGAAGGTGGTTCTGAAACACCGACTCCCGCAACGGGATCTCAAACCACCAACGCGCCTCCTCCAGAAGAAACCAAAAGTTCCGAGGAGAAAAAAAGCGAAAAAGTAGAGGGGGATGAGAAAAAAGAAGAAAAGAAAGAAGAGAAAGAGGGAAAAAAAGAGGAGAAGAAGGAAAAGAAAGAAGAGAAGAAAGATAAAAAACCAGCAGGTTTCAAACCCAAACAAGCCTCTGTCGGAATGAATGGCGCTTTTTCCGGCAACATTCAGGCTTATTCCATTCCCTTTGGTTACAATTTGAGTCCCGTCTTCAAGATTGCCGGATCGTTGCCTTACATCAAAACCAGTGATTTCGAGGGAACGGGCAACCTCAATCTGTCAGGAAAATATTTTTTGGCTTTTGATGATTCATTGGCTCTTGTCACCTCTCTTGGAGTGAAATTACCCACAGGGGATGAAAAAACCGGCTCGAGGGATGTGATCGAATGGGCCTTTGGGCAAAACACATCTTTCACCATGGACAAAGCCAGGATTCTGGCGAGCTACGTATTGAACTATCGACCGGCAGACAGCAATATGCTGGATAAAGGCGATAGTTTCAATTTCTTCGCTGGCATGGATGTTCCTGCCAACTGGCTGATGCAATTCACCAATCTGTATGTCGCGGTACTTTCTTCCTATACCACGGAAGATCTGTATGATGGCACAGGACTGGGAAATCAAAGAACTTTGCTGGATATCACTACAGGGATTGTTTTTTTAAGTTGGAATCTTCGTGTCGGTATCACGATTCCAACCTACACCCAATCAGAGACACTGAGTAATTCCGACCGAAATCCGGTAGTAGATTTTGGTTTACGTTACACCATGTAATCAAAAGAGGTTTTATGCAATACAGATTTCAACAAAACTATTGGCTGCGATGGACGATTGCCCTGTTGATGATCGGCCTGCTTCCTATGACACTCAGCAATTGCGGTGAAGATCATCCTGAACAGGGAAAACTAACGTTTCAATTGCGATGGGGTTCTCCTGAACATCACTCAACACAACGGGAAATGTCCAGTGACGTCAGTTCCGTTAAAATTCACATGTTCAATTCTCAGGGGTCTCTCGTCACGGCCAAAACCTATTCTGCTGGGAATGGTTTTGCCAAAATGACCGCTCTGGCCAGTGGAACCTACCAGGTGCGAATCATTGGCGTGAATTCCCGGGACATTGCGATGTATTACAAAGTGATGGACCGCATTCTGATTGAAGACAACAAAACGACCAATCTGGGGGAAATTCTTCTGGAGGAAGTTCCCACCGGCGGTCTCAGCGTGTCTCGTTCAACCACTATTTCGGATTCGGAGACAGGCGAATATATCACCCAACTTTCCGTCAGCTTGGTCTTTCCACCCGAAGGCAACGGAGTGATCACTGCCTCCAGCAGTAATGTGGCCGACATTTCCATCTCTCCGGAACTATTAACCTTTACGGCTCAAAACTGGAACGTTCCCCAAACCCTGACGCTGACAGGGCATGCCCTGGCCCTCAGCGCAACGAGTCACACCACAACGCTGACCCTTAGCGGAGCTAACAGCACCGGGGCCAGTTTAGCGAAGCTTCCTGCCGTTACCATGTCAACCGGACTCACGTTGGATAAAATCGTCTTATCGACCGCTGAATCTGGAACGACGGACACCTTCACCATTGCGCTCAGTCATCAACCAGAGGCCGATGTGCTGATTCAACTCACCAGTGGGGATACCGGAGAAATCACCCTTTCTCCTGAAACAATGACCTTTACCACGGATAACTGGAACACGCCCCAAACCGTGACTATCACCGGCCATGATGACCTCCAGGCGGACGGCAATCAAAATGTCACGTTAACCCTGGATTTTGTGCAGAGTACGGACACCCTTTACGGAATTCGGACCTATACTTTAACCGGAGTTAACACGGATAACGACACAGCGGGATTGACCCTGAGCAAAACAACCCTGACAACCGATGAATTCGGTACCACAGATTCGTTCACCGTCAAACTCAACACACAACCCACAGCTAATGTGGTGGTCACGGCCACCAGTGGAAACACCAATGAATTTACTGTTTTGCATTCTTCCCTGACTTTTACCACCGATAACTGGAATACCGCTCAAACCATCACGGTCAAGGGAGAGGATGACAAGGTGGCGGATGGGAATCAACAGGTCAGCCTGACATTGAGCACCAATACCAGTTCCGACACGGTCTATGCCGCACTCTCCAATTCCACAGCCACCGTCACCAATAACGATCGTGGAGTCTTGGCTTGGGGAACTTATCAAGGAACGCCCTTGTCCTTGATTGGTACGGTGTCCACCTTGGCGGGTACAGGGAGACTTGGAGTAGATAATGGAATTGGAACCAGTGCCAGTTTCAATCGCCCTGCTGGAATTACAATCGTAGGAGATAACCTTTATGTGGCAGACTATGAGAATCATGCCATCCGCCAAATTAATATCGATACCGGTGTGGTGACTACCTTGGCGGGTACGGTCGGAACTTCCGGGAATCAGGATGGAACGGGGACTGCGGCTCTGTTTGCTTTTCCAATTGGTATCACAACGGATGGAACCAATTTGTATGTTTCCGAATATTCCAGCAAGAAAATCCGCAAAATAGTGATCAGCACAGGAGTAGTGCAAACATTAATGACCACCTCTACCAGTCAGGGTTTGCGTTGTCTGGTAACGGATGGAACCAACATCTATGGTGCCGATGAATATGGTCACAGAATTATCAAAATTGTTATTGCGACCACCACCCAAACCACCTTGGCTGGAGAGGGAGCCTCCGGCCATGTGGATGGCACCGGCACGGCAGCTCAATTTCTTAATCCATGGTGTCTCACTTCGGATGGAACCGCTTTGTATGTGACTTCCTCATATGGTCAGACCGTCCGCAAGGTGATCATCGCGACCGGAGTTGTTACCACCATTGCCGGAACCAATTCCTTGACCGGTTCCACGGACGGAACAGGAACCAGTGCCAGATTTTATTATCCATTGGGCATTGTGACTGATGGAACCAACCTTTATGTTGCGGACAGCAACAACCACAATATTCGTAAAATTGTGATCAGTTCAGGGGTGGTTACCACGCTGGCGGGAAGTGCTCAATCAAGTGGATTTACCAATGGAACAGGAACCACAGCACAGTTCCATTTACCCAATGGCATTGTCAGCAATGGCAAATATCTGTTTGTGACGGATGAATCCAATTACGCAATTCGGAAAATTCAATAAGGAATGACGGCTCCTTTCAAAGATTTATATAACTTTGCATCAACGGAAACCACTAACCCGTATTCAAACCAGCCTTTGGGAAATCTAACGCCGATAACCAATGCCCACCATCAATCCGTTGGCATTGACAGCCTGATAGCCGGGGATACGGACTTTCCATGAATCCATTTCCAGAATGATGAGCCAGTTATTCATGATACCGATGGCCAGACCCCAATATTGGCCAAGAGATTTGCTTCCACTGTGAGCAATCGACAGATCTCGACTTTGCGAGTTTCCGACCGCGTCATAGTATTGAAATTTTTCAGTTAATGTCACGTCCAGTTCCAACGGAATAAAGACGCCTCCGAAAAAATAAATCGATTTGCTGTCACTCTCACTATGCAGATAACTGAGCCCCAGTTCCCCATAATTCATACGCACTCTTGAAATTTGCGGAGATTCCCGCAGTCTATTTTGGTCGACATTCAGGCGAACATCCAATAAGCCAAAACTTAAGTGGGTTCCTAAATCTTTATAGGCGGAAGAAGTGATCATCCATCCCACATTCGTTTGAGAATGCTTTTCCACTTCCATGAAGTCCACCTTGATGGATTGACTGGTTTCAATCATCAATACAGTTTTGGAGTTGTCAATGTAAGATTGGGTGAAGGAAGAGGATCCGAGTTCTTGAGCATGAATGACATAATTGCCAGCCAGAAAACATGTCAGAACCCAAACAAAAAATCGGCTTTTGTCCAACATTGAATGGACGGGCCATTCTAAGATTTTGTGTATTTGTTCTTTCAAGAGAACCCCCTAAAAATAAACAACCCCTGTTTCAATTCTTTGCAACCCACGTCAGGGGTTGAGCACACACCGTGGAGTAATGGACCGGTTATCCGGTTTTATATAGTGTTCCTGATAATTATTTCCTGGGAGCGCAGGCGTCCCGCCCGCATTTGGAGGGCAAGAGGCCCTCCCTCCGACCAAATTATTTTTCTGGAATACTATACGATAACCCCTATGCAATATATTTGCCCATGTTTAAAGCAAAGGCAGGAGTAATTCAAAAACTGTTTTTTCCAAAGAAGGGATTTTCATGTTTTCCCATCGGCGTCAATAACAATAGAGACTTACAATAGCGTCGCTACTCCTTTTCCCTTCATTCCTGGTAACTCCAGAGTTCTGTGCCATGTGCCGTATTGCTGGCATTATACATCAGTTCCGTTCCGAAAACAGCAAACGACTTGGGGTAACTTCCCAGGTAATCCACACTGACATCGACAACCCGCGCTGGAGTTGTTCCGTCAAAAGCCCACAGTTCAAAGCCATTGATGCCATCACTGGCCCGGAAAAATATTTTATTCTGGAACAGTGTCAGTTCTCCCGGAGAGGAAGAGGCTGTTCCAGAATTAATGTCCGCGACAAGACTGACAGAGGTGCCATCATAAGAGTAGAGTTCTGTGCCTTTTGTGCCGTCATCTGCGGCGAAGTATAGTTTATTATTGTAGGGTGTCAGATAGTTGGGATAAGAACTGGTGGTACTGCTGATTTCAATCAAGGTGGGCGCACTGGTACCTTCATATACCCAGAGTTGGACTCCGGAAGTTCCGTTATCCGCGCTGAAATACAGTTTATTGTTCCAGACTGTCAGGTGTGCCGGTGCCGAGCCAAGCAGTTCGCCTTCCTGAATGTTGGCCGCAAGAGCCGGGGCGTTGGTTCCATCATATGACCAGAGTTCCACACCATTGACGCCTTCATCGGCGGCAAAGAACAGTTTATCCTGAAAAACGACGAGATACTCCGGGGCTGAACCGATTTCACCGGGATAAATATCCGCTACCATGGACGGCGCATTCGTTCCGTCATATTTCCAGAGTTCACTGCCATTGGTTCCATTGTGAGCCCGGAAATACATCACATCCTTGAAAATCGTAAATGCGGCCGGAAGGGAATTGTTGGATCCGAGATTGATATCCGCCACCATGGAGGGGGTATTGCTGCCATCGTAAACCCAAAGTTCCATTCCGTTGGAGCCATCGGTGGCCCTGAAGTACATTTTATCTTTAAACAAAAACATTTCCTCAGCGTTTGAACCTCCTGAACCACTGCGGATATCAGCGATGAGTTTCATTCCCGCTGAATTAAAGGACCAGAGTTCTTTGCCGGTTTTGCCGTCACTGCCTTCAAAATACAGTGTACCATTCCAGGAAATCAACCACGTTGGAGAAGAACCATAAGCCCCACTCCGTAAATCCCAGACCATTTTAACACTGCATGTTTTGCCATAAAGCACACAACTGGCCTGCGTCACTGCCGGAGTGGAAGTGGTGCCGATTGTTGTTCCACTGGTCGTTGTTCCACTGGTCGTTGAACCACTGGTCGATGTTCCACTGGTCGTTGAACCACTGTTCGTTGTTCCACTGGTTGTTGTGCCTGAGGTGGTATCACTGGATGAACTGTCCGATGAGGATCCGCTGGAAGTACTGGAGGCGACAAGTTCTGCTTTGGAAAAATTGGAACCTTGACAACTATTGCCGTCAATCTCCATCAAATAACCGAGCTTATCATTCACATGCGTGATGATTCCTGAGCCCTGCACGGCCCCGATCGGCTGAACGGGAATTTCAATAAGATTTTTTTCACCAAGCTGGCCTTTCACCAGGGCGGGGTCCGAATTGGCATAAAGCGTGATCGCAAATTCAATGGTGCTTCCGTCCTTGGCCACAATGATTTTATCCACAGCGTCATCGGAATTCCCGCAGTGGGAAAACCCGACCCATTCGCCTATAAATTTGTCACGATCTTTGGTGTTGGGCAAATCTTCAATGCTATCGCCAGTTTCAAGTTTCCCCCTGGCACAACCTGTCAGAATCAATGCGATGAATCCCAACACGATGAAAATATTTTTTTGATGTGACATAAACCATCGTCTCCGTTGATTATTTTGATATTCCTATATTTTAAAAAACATTTACCCAAATTCATTTCTTCGTTTTGAAATGGATTTCGGACATTTCCCGCATCCGGGCCGCCGCCTGTTCGGCCGTGATATCCCGTTGTGATTCTCCCAGCATTTCATAACCCACCATGAATTTTTTAATCGTGGCAGAGCGAAGCAGTGGCGGATAAAAATGCGCATGAAGCTGCCAATAACTGTCTTCATCGGTTCCCATGGGCGCACCATGCCAGCCCATGGAATAGGGAAATGAAGTCTGAAACAAATTGTCATAGCGCGTCAGGAATCGTTTCAGAATATCAGCCAGACTTGTTTGTTCTTCTGTGGTGATTTCTGTGAGTCTGCGAATATGCCTTCGGGGAAGAAGCAATGTTTCAAAGGGCCAGATTGCCCAGAACGGAATCACAACCAGCCAGTGTTTGTTGCTAATCACCAGACGTTCTTTTTTATCCAGTTCCAGGTTTGCGTAATCCTCCAACAGAACAGCGTTATTTCGCAGAAAATATTGCTTTTGCTGCAAATCTTCCTGAGCCGGTTCATTGGGAAGTTCAGAACTTGCCCAGATTTGACCGTGAGGATGTGGATTGGAGCATCCCATGACGCCGCCCTTGTTTTCAAAAATCTGCACCCAACGATAAGACTGTCCCAGTTCTTCCACTTGAGACATCCACAGTTGGACGACAGATTCAATATTGGACTGATCCATTTCCGGTAATGTCAGATCATGTCTTGGTGAAAAACAGATCACCCTGCATAGGCCACGTTGCCCCTGCATTTGCAACAGTGGATGTTCGGCCTGAATGCCATCAGGCGTATCAGGAAGCAACGCTGAAAAATCATTGTTGAAGACATAAGTGCTTTGATACACCGGATTTTTGAGGCCTCCGGCTCTGGTATTGCCGGGACAGAGATAACAGTTCGGGTCATGTTCCGGACGTTGTTCGGTCGCAGACGCTTCCTGATTGCCCTGCCAGGGACGTTTTGTGCGGTGCGGGGAAACCAGGACCCATTGTCCGGTCAATGGATTCCAGCGACGATGGGGGTGCTCTGTCGGGTTGAGTTGCATAACAGCTCCTGTTAGAAAACTAAAATAATGATGTTCCGCTAAAAAATACATTTCTGTTTCTTTCTTTTTTTGCAAATTAATTAGAAGAAAGAAATCTTTTTTTTGGATATTCGTTCACACTAACATAGTTCAGGGCCTTGTCATGAAGATTCAATCCATCAATATCTCTTTTGATTACAAGGGAGAACGTCTCCAGTACAGTTTCCAGGATCCATCCGTGATGGTGAATCCCCTGTTTGAAATGAATCTGGTATCGTCTTCTTTTCCGCAGGGACAAAAAATTGCGCTCACGCTGGTTCCACAACAGGAACTTCGCTTACATTCTGTGGAACTGGCTATGAAATATGCCTTTGAAAAAGGGGATCGTGTATTTTTGAATGGATTTCAGACATGGACCGAAAGCCGCGAATATGGCATGGCCGAAACCATTCTACCGCTGAATCGATGGACTTCACCGGTGAACAGGGTGTTTGAATTCAAAAATTATGGTGATTATCATTTTTATGAAACGTCTGGAAAACCGGGCTATTTCCATAGTTTTACCTGGTCCACCCTGTCGCGGGGACGCTCTTTGAAATTGATTGGTTCTCTCAATGAAACCAATGGCTACAGCATTATTGAATATGCGGTTCCCGAACAGAAAATTTCGTTGCGAAAAGACTGTGAAGGGCTGGACTGTTCCGTACAGACAACGATCCTGGAATTTTTGATTTGTGATGGCAGGGAACAGGATTTGTTTGACACCTGGTTTCAGCATCTGTCACTTCCCGCACCTCATGTGACTCAAAGCACAGGCTGGACCAGTTGGTATAATTATTACACTAAAATCACTCCAGAAATCCTTCTCGATAACCTCAACGCGTTTGCCAGTCGGCAGATTCCGCTCGATCTGTTTCAGATTGATGATGGCTATCAGGAAGCAGTTGGTGACTGGCTTCAGACCAATTCCAAATTTCCAGAGGGTCTCACACCCCTCACCGGGCAGATCCATGCAAACGGCTACAAGGCCGGATTATGGCTGGCACCCTTTGTCTGTGAAAAAAATTCCCGCTTGTTCCATGACAAACCGGAATGGCTTCTCAAAAATGAAAAAGGCCATCCGCTGACTGCCGGGTTTTGTCATTTATGGAGCGGAGATTTTTATGCGCTGGATGTGTATCATCCTGAGTTCAGACAATATCTGATAGATGTGTTTGCCAAAGTATTCACTGAATGGAATTTTGATATGGTGAAACTGGATTTTCTCTATGCGGTGGCACTTCAGCCACGTTTGGGGAAATCAAGAGGGCAGATCATGTATGAAGCCATGAAATTTCTGCGGGAAATTATTGGCGACAAAATCATTCTGGGCTGTGGTGTGCCACTCGGTTCAGCGTTTGGTCTGGTCGATTTTTGCCGGATCAGTTGTGATATTGCCCTCAAGTGGGAAGATGCTCTGCTGAACAATGTGGTGCATTATCGGGAACGTGTTTCCACCCGCAGTGCCTTGACCAGCACTATTTTCCGGCGTCAATTGAATCATCGGGCCTTTGTCAATGATCCGGATGTTTTTTTATTGAGAGATAATAATCTGTCCTTAACCGTTGACCAGCGCAAAACCCTGTTTATCATGAATCTGGTATTTGGCGGTTTATTGTTCACGTCAGACCATATCGGAGAATATTCCAAAGAAACCCTGGACTTGTATCAGTCCCAGTTTCCACTGCGGAACAGGGATGATTTAAAGGTCGAAGACAAGGATGGCGTGTATTACATCCGCTTCCGTTCAGACGATCGGGAATACTGGGTTTTTTCCAATTTCACTCCGAAATCCCGTGGGGTTTCACTGAGGCCCGGGGCGTTTTATTGTGATGAGGAAATTGTCTTCAAACGCATCAAACTTGAGCCTTTTGAAACAAAGTGTCTGCATCGCCTGTCCTCTGCTCCGTTTGATGTCGCAGGCAGCACCAGTCATATTTTTCCGGGAATGGATGTGGAGCGGGTTGTCTGGAATATGGACAACACCGAACTGGTTGTCAGTCAGAAATGTCCACGTTATAAAGAGATCCTGCTCAGGATTCCAAAGCATTTCAAAGGACTGACTGTGAATGACCATTATTTCAAATCAAGAAAAATGAATGGCGAGAACCTGCTTCGGGTATGTTTTCATCCTTCAGGTGAATTAGTCCCACCTAAATCTTCAGAGGTCTCATGACTATGGCAAAAAAATTACCGTTCTCAAAACAGATCGCCTATGCCATTGGTCAACTGGGGTGGTCAATCCTCATCAATGTGGTTAATCTGCAACTGGTTTATTTTTACATTCCACCTTCCGGGTCCGGCCTGAAAACCTTTATTCCACAAGTGGTTTTTCTGGCCGTATTGAATGCCTTGACCCTGTTGGCCGCCAGCGGACGACTGTTTGACGCGATCACGGATCCATTGATCGCCAGTCTGAGCGATAACTGGAAGGGCCCCAACGGACGGCGGATGCCCTTTTTGAAAGTCGGAGCGATTCCTGCGGCATTGTGTTGTTTGCTCATGTTCATTCCTGTCATTCAGGAGGAAAGTGGCTGGAATATCGCATGGCTGTTTCTTACACAGATTTTATTTTATCTCTTTCTCACCGTTTACGTGACCCCCTATTTCGCACTGTTGCCCGAACTGGGGCATTCCGCGCGTCAGCGACTGAACCTGTCCACATGGATTTCCATCACCTATGCTCTCGGAATCATGTTGGCGGCTCAGATCCCGGTGTTGGCAAGTGTCATGAAAGCATGGGGCATCACCAATCCTGTCACGGCGATCCAGTGGGCCATCGGATTGATCACCATGCTGGCTGCCCTGTTGATGCTGGTTCCTCCACTGATGATCGATGAACGTGAATACTGCCTGGGGGCTCCCGCGAATATCCCTGTTTTTCAGGCCTTGAAACAAACCTTCAGAAATAAACATTTTATTTATTACGTGGTGGCTGATTTTTCATATTTCATGGGCCTGACGATTGTCATGACAGGCTTGTTGTATTACATCACCGTCTTGTTGGGTTTGAATGAATCATTGATGGGAATTCTCCTGCCGCTGATGGTGGTGATTTCATTTTTGTTTTATCCAGTGGTGAATATTCTGGCACAGAAAACCGGAAAAAAAATTCTGATCACCGGTTCCTTTTTATTCATGAGCGGAACCTTCTTTTTTATCTTTTTTTTCGGAAAACTGCCGATTCCGAATCTGCTCCAGGCGTATCTGGTGGTCATTCTCTATTCTGTACCACTGGCTTTTCTGGGAGTTTTGCCCAATGCGGTGCTGGCGGATATCGCGGAACATGACGCCCTGAAAACAGGTATTCGTCAGGAAGGAATGTATTTTGCCGCACGAACCCTGATGCAAAAGTTTGGACAGACGTTCGGCGTGCTGATTTTTGCGGGACTCACTTCGCTGGGCAAAGATCCCGGAGATGATCTGGGAATTCGCCTGAGTGGTCTGGTAGGCTTCGGGTTGTGTCTGTCGGCAGGGTTATTTTTCTGGAAATATCAGGAAGATCTGTTGCTCAGGGAAACCGAAATGTTTGAAGCGGACATGGAAGGCGATCAGGTTTGAAGCGCATGCTCGCAAGAGTCATAGATACTCAAAATGTTATGGAGCGTCATTCTGTCACGGCCCCATTTTAGCACCTCGTTGTTTAAAAAACTATGGCTGACAATACATCCCTTTGATCAGGTGAAACAGTTCAATAAATTGAGGATTGCCAACGGAATAGAGTGAAAAATTGCCATCCCTCCGTGAATTGACGACGTCTCGATCCTTCAAAACCGATAAGTGCTGAGAAAGTGTTGCCTGTGCAAGGCCTGTATATTTTTCAAGTGCCTGGACAGAATACTCACCTTTACTTAAAACACACAAAATTTTCAGACGAGCGGGATGAGCAATAACTTTCAAGCCACGGGCCGCTTTTTGGATGTTACCGCTTTGGTCATCAAATAAATGTGCTAATTCTTCATGAATGTCTCGTTCTGTTAAATCCATTTCTTCTGACTGAGCCATGCTGCCCCTTGTTTATTATAAAACCAACCTCTGACATCATACGATTAGAAAATATTGAAATAACTGAATATACTCATAAAGTCAATTTTGAATCTTTAAAAGAATAATCAGACATTCCTGACTTGATCCGGGATTTCAGGATTAAGACGGCCATAGTCATTGTTTCGCCAATGTCAAATGGTTGCCGATAATGAAAATGCAGGAATCATCGAGGGTAAATACCGTTTAGAAAACGGTAGCATCGGGTTACGTCCCGATGAAATTCCACGGTTTGTCGCCCTCACCATGACGTAACCCGGGGCTACCTGTCGGTATCGTTCTGCACGGCTTGCACCACTCACTGGCGAAACGATGACTATAGCCAGTTTTCCCGGTTGGGATATGGCGATAACCAAGCTTTTCCCTCGGGTTGTGTTCTGTGACGCAAGAATTCCTTCCGTTTAGGGATGGGAGTGTCTAAAACATCATACAGGACGAAAAAGACCTGTGTATTGGACAATCACATAGATGCCCATCAGCAACACCAGAATACCGGAAAAATGAACAGAATGGTAGCGCAGTTTTGGAGAAACACGGGAAAGAATCACGGCAGTGAGCAACAGGCTGGGAGTGGTGGCAATACAAAACACCAGCATGGTCAGCATGCCCTGCCACAACGAATTCGTAGCAAAAGCACGCATTTCTACAGCCCACATCATTCCACAGGGGAGAATTCCTGAAACCATGCCCAGCGGAAAAACTTTCCAGGGCCCCATTTTCTGTCCCCAGCTTTTGAGCGATGGTACCAACCAGGACATACTTTGCGAAATCCATGAACTGATAAAGTCAGGCCAGCGTTTACCCACCAACACGACCGCGCCACCGAGGATCATGATGCCCCCACCAAGCCATGCGCCTGCGGCTTTCAAGGAAGTCTGCGGCTCAATCAACCAGCTCACACTGCCACCTAATGCTCCCATCAGTGCTCCGATCCAGGAATAGATCAGTACACGTCCAGCAACATACAGGGTGTGGTATTTCCATAAACCGGGAGCAGAGGATTGCTGAAATGGTAGCGTATAGGAACACACAATTCCACCGCACATTCCCGCACAGTGGAGACTGCTGGTCAGTCCCAGAATAATTGGAAAGGATATATCAATGAAAATGGAGGTATCCATCAAATACGGAAAGGATGGGTCTGTATGAAAACAGGATTCCCCTCCTGATTTTCAAAAGTGATGGTGATTTTCCATGAACCACGCAGCAGTCGTTTCAATAAGGCTTCATAGCGTCCGGCTTCGATTTCATGGAGCGTCACGGTTTCATCCAGAGAGGAATCCGAGGGACGATAGGCCTGTAAATGCCCCTTTAATCCCGACAGTTTCTCACCGTTAGCATCCTGAACGTCAACCAGCATACGGGTTTGATCGGCCTCATGAATTGGAGTCACCTTGGCACTCCAGCCTGATTTTGCGGTCATCCGTTGTGCGTCAATCACTTGTTCATAAGCCTGAGACTGCTCGTAATAATCACTGGAAACAAGATCCGATGGCTGTTGACTGGCCTTCCATATAAACAGGGCATTGACCGCAAACACCATTAGAAAAAACAGGACGATTCCTAGGGGCCAGATATTGAATCGACTGGTTTCTGGTTCTGATTCTTTCATGTTCATAAATCCCTTCATGTTTGAATTTAGGCATAACAACACACTGTTTTTCCACAACTGTAGAGACGCGCTATAGCACGTCTCTACGATCTTCTGGCAGAAGATATTTTGAGGTTCTGTGCATTCCTATTGTGGTCCCAGAAGTCGGATGTCCATTTTCCCGACTTGTTGACCATCAGAATCCAGATACAACGTGATGGGCAATTTTCCATTCTCCAACAACCGTTGAGGTACATTCACAAAAATATCCAGTCGTTGTGTTGAGTTTTGGAAAAGAGGGTACGGTTGAATTGGCACAATCAATTGGGCTTCTTCTGGTTCCTCCAGTCTGACCATGATCTGATGATCCTGTCGATCTTTATTGATCAGACGCAAGGTCAGGTGATTGCTTACGGTATTACCGGCCAAAACGCTGTAAGGCTCTCCGGGGTTTCTGATCACTGTAAATTCCACCAGCGGGCGATGGGAAACAGACCATATTAAACCTGCAATCATCACCAGCAGAATGCCGGCATAGATCATAATTCTGGGTCTGATAATTTTGTTGGTCTTGCCTTCCATGCGGGCTTCTGAGTCATAACGAATCAAACCTCTGGGGCGTTTGACCTTGTCCATGATGGAATCACAGGCATCAATACAACGGGCACAGCCGATACATTCAAGTTGAAGTCCATCACGGATGTCAATTCCTGTGGGACAAACCTGGACACACAGGTTACAGTTCACACAATCACCATTGGCTTTCCCGACTTTTCCCCGTGGTTCCCCACGCTGCTCATCATAGCTCACCTGAAATGTGTTTTCATCGGCTAAGGCAGACTGGAATCTGGCATAAGGACAGAGAAGTGTGCAGAACTGTTCTCTGAACCAGGCAAAATCAAAATAAAAAATCACGAGATTGAACATCATGAACAAAAACGCACCCCAATGTTCTGACGGCGGTTGTGTGATCCATTTAAGAATATTATCAATCCCGACAAAATAGGCCAGAAATGTATTGGCGGTCAGACTGGCAAATATTAGAAACAAGATATGTTTGAAGCTTTTTTTACCAATTTTTTTCAGTCCCCATGGTGCGTTATCCAAGGCCAATCGCTGATTGCGGTCTCCCTCAATGAGGATCTCGATTTTGCGAAAAACAAATTCAAGAAACACGGTCTGCGGACAGGCCCAACCACACCATAATCTTCCTGCCAGCGCTGTAAAAAAGAACATGGCGATTGCGGCCGCGACCAGAACGAACACCAGATATTTGACATCCTGTGGAAAAAAAATCTGCCCTAAAATGATAAATCGACGATCCGTAACATCCAGTTGAAAGGCCGGGAGACCATTGATTTTTAGCCATGGAACCCCGAAATAAAACACCATGAGCGCATAACTCACCCATTGACGGCTTAGCGTAAAACGGCCTTTGATAGCCTTGGGATAAACCCAGATCCGATGTCCTGTCTGATCGACAGTGCTTAGTGTCTTTGGAATATGTGCGTCACTCATGGGGCCTCTCCAGGAGAAAAGTGAGCGATCTGCTCTCTGAAATCACAGATCAAGAAACATGAGTATATATCAATAATTGAATATTATTCCACAATAAAAAGTCCTTCAAAATTAATGAAGGACTTTTTAAAAACGATTTTCAGGGATATTCAACCCCCTGAGGTGCTTTTGCATTGGGTGGGTTTGTCCCCTGAAGGGCCTGAATATAAGCCACCACATTGCTAATTTTTTTCGGATTCAGAATGGCTTTCCATGAGATCATCCCCATGCTGGGCACACCATTGGTCACCACTTCCACAAGATTTGCGGTGGTGTTGCCGTGTAACCAGAATTTATCTGTCAGATTTGGTCCGATGCCACCTTCACCCGACGCACCATGACAGGGCAGACAGTTGGCCATGTAAATCTGTTTTCCGTCATCAAGATCCCCACCAGATGTTGCGACAGCGGCAACGGGTGCAGATTGATCTGCTGAAGATGGTGTCACAGTTGGTGCCGCTGCTTTAGCGGTTTCGGCACGTTGCTGTTCCACAAGGGCAACTTCTTCGTTGTATTCCTGAAGGACAGATTTTCCTCCGAACAAGTGATAATACGGAACATAAACAATCCCGAAAATAATGGTACCATAAAACAGCCACAGCCACCATGCTGGTAGCGGGTTATCAAACTCTTTGATCCCATCATAATCGTGATCTAGCAATTGGTCTTTTTGAGATGCCATGAGACACTCCTGTATGAATAGGTTTCAATCAAGAATCACGGGAATCACTGGCAATATCTGAATCCGATTTTTCCAGTGGAATTCTGGAAATATCCTCATATTGCCTGCTTGAGTTTTTACGAAAAACCCAGCCCAGGATTCCCACAAACAGAATGAAAAAAATTAGTAGGGAAGTGATTCCCCAGAAAGAAAATCCGACTTCCGCCATTACATCACGAATCATAAATCAATTTTGGCTATGAGTTGAATTGCTGCTCATGCTCATGCCTTTTTTGATGTCTGTTCCCACGCGCTGGAGATAGGCGATCAATGCGATAATTTCCTTATCCGCGGAGCCTTTGATACCCTGCTGTTCAAGATTTGCCGCAATTTCTGAAGCCTGCGCTTTCAGATCCTTGACAGCATTGTTGATTTCATCTGATGAGTAGGGAACACCAATAACCTTCATGGCTTTCAACTTGCCCTGAGTGTCTGAGGTATCGAGTTTGTTGGACAGCAACCAGTCATATTTGGGCATGAGAGATCCTGCCGAAGTATTGAGCGGATCCTGCATGTGACGATAATGCCAGATATCAGGATATTTTCCACCGACGCGATGCAGATCCGGTCCGGTCCGTTTGGAACCCCACTGAAATGGATGGTCATAAACAAACTCACCCGCCTTGGAATATTCACCATAGCGTTCGGTTTCAGCCCGGAATGGACGAACCATTTGAGAATGGCAGTTGTAACAACCTTCCCGGATATAAATGTCCCGACCTTCCAGTTCCAGTGCCGTATAAGGTTTCACTGACGCAATGGTGGGAATGTTGCTTTTAACAATAAAGGTTGGAACGATTTCGACCAAACCACCAATTGCCGCGGCCACAAGCACCAGCACTCCGAATTGAAGAGGGCGTTCTTCCAGAACACGTTGCAGACTCAGGCCTGTCAATGGTTTTGTTTCACGAGCTGGAGCCTGTGCAAGTTCATCGTCAGGGACTTTCACGCCTGCGATGGTTTTCACAACGTTATAGACCATGATCAGCATTCCGCCAAAATAGAGCAGACCACCGATCAGCCGCACATAATACATCGGCACAATCTTGATCACCGTTTCGACAAAATTTCCATAAACCAGATAACCGTCCGCGTCAAATTCACGCCACATCAACCCCTGGGTAATTCCGGCCACCCACATGGAGATGATGTAAATAATGATTCCGATGGTAGCGAGCCAGAAGTGGATGTTCGCCAATTGGACACTATAAAGTTTACGTCCCCACAGTTTGGGAAGCAGATAATATACCAGCGCGAAATTCATAAAGCCGTTCCATCCCAGAGCACCGCTATGCACATGTCCGATAGTCCAGTCCGTATAATGAGATAAAGCATTGACCACTTTAATCGACATCATGGGGCCTTCAAAAGTGGACATTCCATAAAAAGTGACGGCAACCACCATGAATTTCAGGATAGGATCGGTTCTCAGTTTATCCCAGGCTCCTCTTAACGTCAGCAGACCATTGAGCATCCCTCCCCAGGAAGGAGCAATCAGCATCAGACTGAACGCCATCCCCAGACTTTGCGCCCATTCAGGAAGCGCTGTACTCAAGAGGTGATGAGGACCCGCCCAGATATATAGAAACACCAGAGACCAGAAGTGAACAATAGACAACCGGTAGGAATAGACAGGTCGGTCAGCCGCTTTAGGCATGTAATAATACATCAAACCCAGAATGGGTGTGGTGAGAAAAAAGGCCACAGCATTGTGTCCATACCACCATTGTACCAGAGCATCCTGAACGCCAGCATACAAAGAATAGCTTTTCAGAAAACTGACAGGCATTTCCAGAGAGTTGACAATGTGTAGCATCGCTACTGTCAGGATGGTCGCGATATAGAACCACAAGGCTACATACATGTGTCGTTCGCGACGTTTGATCAACGTTCCGAAAAAGTTGATGGCAAACACCACCCAGATTAAAGCAATTGAAATGTCAATCGGCCATTCCAGTTCCGCATATTCCTTGCCGGTGGTGATACCAAAAGGCAGGGTCAAGGCCGCGGAAACAATGATCAATTGCCAGCCCCAGAAATGGATATTGCTCAGGATGTCATTGAACATCCGTGCTTTACACAAACGCTGGGTTGAATGATAAACTCCAGCGAACATCGCGTTGCCAACAAACGCGAAAATCACAGCATTGGTATGCAAGGGTCGTAAGCGACCGAAAGTGAGCCAGGAAGTAAGATTTAGTTCTCGAATTGCCAGTTGCGCAGCGATAATCACGCCTACAAGCAGTCCAACGGCACCCCAAAGGATGCTGGCCAGCAAAAATTTACGAACGATGCTGTCGTTATAACGAAAGGTTTCCATATTAGCCATATGTGCCTCTTTTCAGGTTATTTTTGCATCAGGTTAGTTCTGTCCTCATCGAACAGAATACGATGTGCCGGAGTCTGGAGATCATCAAATTGTCCGGTTCTTAATGCCCATATAAAAAACACTAATGCACCGGCTCCGAACACGAGTGAAATGGGTAACAGAATGTAAATCACACTCATACACCCTCACAATGATTGAACTGTTTGCAATAAAACACGAACGCTATAGCACACACATCTTGACGATTGCAAGCCTGAATACCAGCAATCTGGCCGAAATTTATTATTTGTGAGTTAAAAATGTATAAGTCGGAGGGGCTTGCATTCGAAGGGGGTTTTTGGTGCAATAAGCGGCATAGCGCTCGTCAATAAAACGGTAGGGAAGGTGTTCATCCCGTCCTTGGGGGATTCCCATACGGGTTGTCTGAATTACTCGGGTTGGAACATAGCCAGTATCCGCCAGATAAAAGCGATCCGGATGCATCTGGTGTTGATCCCATTGGCGAACTTTCAGTGCGAGAGAACGGCAAAGCAGGGTTTGCCCGGAACACAATTTTCGTAGTGGACGTTTTCGACCGGATCCTTTCACCGGATTCAGTTCCCGCATCATTCGCAGTTCAGCAGAAGAGATCACCAAAGGGTCGGCAAAAGCCGATTTGATCAAAACAGCGTTGCCGTCTCCCCGGCAACTGAAATTGAGGGAATCTCCGCCACGGGAAAAATACATATAAATGGTTCCGGGAGGCATGAACAGGGCTTTCCGCTTTTCAGTAAAACCCAACGAGGCATGACTGCCTTTTTCATGCAGATAATAGGCTTCTGTTTCGATGATACGGCAGGATAACCACAGGCCCTGATAATGGTGACGCAGGACTTTGCCCAGAAGGTCTTGCGCTACTTTCTGGGCATCCCGGTCAAAAAATGAGGCAGGCAGAACATGATCAGGCAACCGGGACCATCCAGGAAAATGGATCAGGCTTCTGCCCATACTGGATACCCGTGATTTCGTTAAAAAAACGCTGGGCAACAGGCCCGGTTTTTCCTCCATTGATGACCAGATCCTGATCCTTGTAGTGCAACAGTCCGACTGGAGAAATAACCGCAGCGGTTCCGGAACCGAAAATTTCTTTCAATTGCCCACTGTGATAGGCCTGGACAACCTCTTCGATGCTGATTCGTTTTTCAACGACATTCAGCCCCCAGTGACGTCCCATTTCCAACACAGACTGGCGGGTGATTCCAGGAAGAATGGTTCCAGTCAATTTTGGTGTGACAAGATCGTTGCCTATCACAAAGAAGATGTTCATGGAACCGACTTCTTCCACATATTTCCGTTCCACTGCGTCCAACCACAAAACCTGGGTATATCCCCGGGCTTTGGCTTCTTTTTCAGCCAGAATGCTTGCCGCGTAATTCCCTGCGGTTTTAGCTTCACCGGTCCCACCTGGAGCCGCCCGTGTATAAGTTTCTGAAACCACGATTTTGACAGGATTGAAGCCTTCAGGATAATATGGCCCGACGGGACACATGATGATGAAAAATAAAAACCGGTTTGGCACTTTCAAGCCAAGAGCTTCTTCTACGCCAATCAGGGTTGGGCGAATGTACAGGGAGGTTCCCGGCGATTCAGGGATCCAGCGTGATTCAACCTGAAGCAGTTTTTTCAGGGAGGACAGGACAAATTCAATATCAATTTCAGGCAGACACATGCGTTGCGCTGTACGGTTCATCCGTTCAAAATTGACCTTCGGACGAAACAGTACATGCTGTCCATTGGCAGATTTGTAAGCTTTCAACCCCTCAAACGCTTCGGGGCCATAGTGGAAAATCATGGCAGACGGATCAAGTTCGAGTTTGTGATACGGTTCAATTCTCGCGGAATGCCAGTCTTTCCCTTTGTCCCACTCCATCATGAACATGTGATCTGTCATCACGGTACCAAACGCTACTTTCGAAATATCCGCGGGAGGTGTTTTTCTTTGAGAATCAGGCAAGGTGCGAATGTTCAGTTCCATGAAGACCTTTCTTAAAAATTGTGTAGAAATAATGGCCGCATCGGGTCAGCGGGAATTCAGGTAATTGACAACACGATAAGACTGTTCCTGCTTAATGGTTTGATAGTTCATTATAAAATAAACCAGGGTTGAACCTGCGCCCAACAATATTACGAGTCCCACCCCTGTGAACGCTTTTTGTCCTTTTGTCATAAATGTTCCTGGAAAGAAGTATATTCATATCAGCAGACTACTGCCGTGGAAATATGCCCTGACCATCGGACAAGTCAAGATTTTGCAGGAACTTGTGGGAGTGATCCTATTTTTGGCCACAAATTGTAGGGGTAAATCTGTGTGTTCGCCTTGCTCCCAATGTCAGCAACTCAAGCATTCTGAATAGTGCTGTGTTTCAATTCCCCCTTGGTTCAAGGGGGGTGGGGGGATGTAATTCTGAGTGTTAAATCCCCCATGCCCCCTTTGAAAAGGGGGATTCCCCGGCGAAGAACGTCTTAAGTTGGAGACATTGGCCCTGCTCCCGGGCAGACACACAGGTCTGCCTCTACGGGACAAATCCCAAACCAGGTGGTAAATCAAGGACCGTTTTTTGACATATGGCCATGTCATTGTCCCGTATAGCGCACGGCAATCATGGTCATGTCATCATCCCGGGGCCGATTCATGGTAAAACCAATCTGCAGAGTCACCAATTTTGATAATATTTCTTTCAGAGGCAATTGCCGATATTCCCTCAGTAAGGCCACCACCTTTGTAAGGCCAAGCTGTTCATAGGTGTTGTTGAACGCTTCTGTCAGGCCATCTGTATATAAAAAGACCAGATCGCCCAGGCTCAAACAATATTCTTTTTCTTTGAATTTGATGAGATTGCCTGGAATAATCCCCAATAAAGGGCCGGACGGGTTCAGCATGAGGGGCGCCGCCCCTGAGGCCGGAATGATCAGTACATCCGGATGCCCGCAATTGGAAATTCGCAATCGACCATCATTAAAAATACGAAGAAATACCCCGGACAAAAATCGGTCTTCAGGAAGATGATTCACAAAAATATGATTCATTTGTTCCATCACCCGGACCAAGGAAGGCTCGTCCTCATGCTGGATGAGAACCATGTAGGCCATGATGGTACTCAGCGCCGCGCCAACCCCATGGCCGGTGGCATCACCCAGAAAAATATCCACCCGATCTGTAAGATTGTTCACCATGTGGTAAATATCTCCCGAAACATGGGAATGAGGGAAATAGAGGCTTTCAATCTGCAAAAAAGAAGGCTGCTGGTCGAGTTCAAAAATCTGTTTCTGGATTTCTGCGGCAATTTTAAGATCTGCCTGCAATTCGTGATTCTGTTTTTCCAGTATATTGGATGTCCGGCGTAATTCATCGGTCAGGTCTTTGAGCACCAACTGATTTTTATCATTGATCTTCAACAGTCGGCTCATCTGCTTATACAATTTTTTGTAATCGGTAAGCAGTTCACAAAAAGCGGCATTGATCTGTTCCGGCGAACAATTCAGGCTGTCCAGAATGGCTTCTGCCTTGCTGATGGCACGCTCCTCCCGTGAAAACAGGGAATCCTCACTCATTTGCAGACCAGATTGAAGGTTAAACGTTCCAGGTCTTCCTTGAATTCCTCACCATATTCCAGAGCACTGTCATTTTCAGCGTCATAAATCCAGTTCACAGTGATATTTTTTCCGTCTTTGGCGGCATCTTCCAGCGTATCAAACAAATCCAGAAACACCTTGGAGGAACTGCTGTTGAAATAAATGATTTCCATGTTGAGAATGAGGTTTCCCTCTGCCGCCAGAGCCTGTTTGAGCCAGGCCATGACAGGTGCATAGAATTCAGCGGTATTTTCCGGATAGGATTCCCCCTGCATCACCAGCGGGTGTTCCAGGGCAAAATCAATGTGTGGTGTGAAACGGGTTTTTTCGATGAACAAACGATCCATAGCAACACTCCTTAAATGACCGTTTTTAAAGTAAAATAGGCATAATTCCGATCAAGAACTTCAAAATGATATTCAATCGGCTTGGTCGCTTTCCGTGCCATTTCAATAAAACCCAGTCCTGCGCCCTTGCTTTCAGAATCTGGTTCCAACCGTCGCTGTTCCTTGTAATACTGCTTCAATTCATCCTTGTTCATCTTCCTGATGATTTCCAGTTTGACAGTCAAACGCTCCACATCATCCAGACGAATCTTGTTGCCGCAGGTGACAAAATATTCATCCCCTTTATGACCGACTGTCAGCATGCCCACCTTCAGCGCGTCTTCCAGATTATCCGGGGACGGGGTGAGTTTTTCAGCGGAATAATGCACGATGTTCTGTGTCTGCTCAATCACCATGGAAAATATTTTGATGATGGTGGACGCATTGGTTTCAGCATATTCCAGTCTATGTTTGATGAGATCGCCCAGTTCCACAATGGCTTTCTGTGTGATGGGTCCACTGAAACAAAAAAAGATCCCCTCCTGATTCAGTTGATCCTGAAGCTGATACATATTCTCAATCATGCAAAACCTCCGTCATGCCTGCGCACAAAAGACGCGGGATCGAATCCCACAAGAGTGATATCATCAATCTGATCATAAGTATTTTTATACGTGTGAAAATTTGCCAGCACCTGTTCCTTTTGTTCGTCCACAGGAAGAGACAGGCCATTCCGGAGTGACTCCATGAATCTTTTTTTCCCCCAGGGAAATCCCTTGTTTCCCCCCAGTTGGTCCATCAACCCGTCGGTTGCCATATAGCATTTCATCCCGGAGGTCAACGACAGCGTATTGTCGGTAAAGTTAAAGGATAAATCGGATCGTTTATAGCCCACACTTTCCCGATCGCCCGGAATGGACCGGATTCCAGCCCCATCCGTATAAAACAGGGGCAGGTTGGCCCCGGCATAAACCAGACATTTTTGATCAGGTTTGACCCAGCAAATACCAATATCCAGACCATCATCCGACATGGATTCATGGTGATCCTGATGCAGTGCTTTCTTGATGGTCACATTCAGTTTTCTCAGAATCTCACCCGGTGACTCGCAATTTTCATAGAGAATAATCCTGCGCAAGGCCGTGGACGCCATCATGGTGATAAACGCGCCCGGTACACCATGCCCGGTACAATCCACGACCGCGATCAAAAATTGATCCCCCATGAAATGCGTCACAAAAAAATCACCACCCACAATATCCCTTGGCATCCAGATCACAAAACAGTCCGGCAAACTGGCTCGAATTCTCTCAATATCGGGCAGAATCGAACGCTGGATCCGTGTGGCATACCGGATGCTGTCCATGGTTTTTTTGTTGGATTGTTCCAACGCGACATGTTGTTGTTGAAGTTGTGCCAGCACTTTTTGTAATTCGGCGGTGCGTTCTTCCACCTTGTTTTCGAGTTCCCGTCGATGCTGTTCCAGTTCATTCTGCAGTGTCTGGCGGGCGATGGCATAATGAATGGTTCGGAGCAACAGGGATTCATCCGTATTTTTTTTAACCAGATAATGCTGTGCCCCCTGCTGAATCAAACGCTCCCCGAGGATTTCATCATCGGTACCTGTCAGTACGACCACAGGAATCAGCCGTGCCTGTTTTTTGATGTGATAAAACGTATCAATTCCCGAACTGTCCGGCAGATGCAGGTCCAGCAGAATCATGATGAAATGTGTGTCTGTCAGCAATTGCAGCGCATCCTGCAAACGTTCCGCCAACAGCACTTCATAGCGTGAATGTTCCAGCATACGGATCAGCATGCGCGCCTGAAACGGACTGTCTTCCACCAGCAGGATTTTTTGTTTCACCGGTTCGGCCTGCGGCTGTTCCTGCACTGAAGCCTCCCCGGATGTGGGGGCCTGTGTTGGCTGAAACAAAGAGGCGATTTCCAGCTTTTTTTCATGAAGCGCCCATTCCCATGCGGTTCGGGAAAAGCGTTTATCGGCAATCTCTGTCGAGGCTCCCTGCCGAAGCAGAAGTTCCACAAATCCCTGATGTCCCTGACAGACCGCCAAGATCAGGGCGGTTCGGCCATCCAGTCGCTGGAGATTCAGATTTGCGTTTTTGGAAAGCAGGAGTCTGACGATATCCATATGTCCGTGAAACACGGCCAGCATCAGGGCATTCCACCCCAGATAACCCTGAAAATCAATCTTGGCTCCGGCATGGATGAGTTTTTCAGCAACCGGATATTTCCCGTCATTGGCGGCAATCATCAAGGCCGTCATCCCTCTGTGATCAATCGCATTCACATCCTGTCCCTGTTTGAGGGATTGCGCTATTGCTGAAATGTCACCGGACTGGATCTGTTGAAACCATGAACTCTGCATGAAACCTTACCTTGATCATCGCATGGAAAGTATTGTCTTTGCATCTGCTGACGCATATATACGGTTTCAAGAAACATGTACAGTACAATTTCAAACCAGACAAGGCCGTATCAGTATGGATGAACATCAAGCGCTTTTAGTGAATTTTTTGGAAGAAAGCCGTGCGCTCATGGCTCAGATTGAATCTGCCCTGATGGACCTGCCAATTCTGCGGAACGAACAGCGGATTCATGGCAGTCTGGAAGAAATCTGGCACGGATTTCACAGCATCAAAGGCTCCTCCGGTTTTCTCAATCTGCCGGCCCTCCAGAAGGTGTCTCAAACCATGGAATCGGTGTTCAAGCACATGGCCCGTGACCTCACCCTTGTCGACCGCATACCGATTGATGCCCTGCTCAATGTGTGTGAGGTGTTTTACAAAGCTCTCGATGCGATACAGATCAATCTGAATGACAACGATCTCGACTTTGAACTTCAGGAATCGCTCATCCCGCTGAACCAGTTTTTTAGCAGCACCCTGCTTGTCGCAGAAATGACGACCTCGCCTACAGAATCCTTGGATGAAACCATCAAACTGGACCCCGTCATGTTCAAAGAGTTTCTGTCCGAGGCCCATGGCACTCTGGAAATCGCTGAACAAACTCTGCTGGAAATTTCAAGACTCCATGAGGGCGAAAATCCGTCAGACCTGATCTATGCGGCTTTTCGTCTGTTGCATACCCTCAAGGGCAATTCAGCGATGCTCAAGATTGAACCGATGTCCCAACTGGCACATCAGGCGGAAAGCCTGTTAAAAAAAATGCAGGAACATAAAGTGCCAATTCAGAAAAATATCCCGCTTCTGCTGAAAAGCATGGATGTCTTCTGGGAGGCTCTGGAAGATCTTGAAACAAAAAAGACGTTGGATGTCCATGCGTTTGAAGCGATGACCCAAAAACTGAATGCCGCCATGCACAACACCGGGGTTGTCAGCACCAATATGGAAGGGGATCTGCCCTTGGGAACCATTCTGGCACATTTGGGCTATGTGGATCCTGAAGAAGTAGAAATCGCGCTCAAACGTCAGCGTTCCAACATTGGCGAATTGCTGATGGAAATGGGTGCTGTCAGTCAGGCAGAATTGGAACATGCGCTTCAGTGCCAGGAAGATCTCCGCAAGCAACAGAAACAATCCGCAGGTTCCGCTAAACAGGAACAGAATGTCCTCCGGGTCAATCTGAAAAAAGTGGAAAAACTGGTTGATCTGGTAGGGGAACTGGTCATTTCAGAGTCTATGGTGTTTCAGCATCCAACGATCCATAACCATGGCGATGGTCAATTTGAAAGTTTGTGTCAGCAACATCGCAATTATATCCGCCAGCTTCAAGACTCCGCACTTTCGATGCGAATGCTACCGATTGCGCCGTTGTTCAATAAATTGCAGAGACTTGTGCTGGAAACCTCTCAAAAGCTGGGAAAACAGGCCGAACTGGTCACCCTTGGCGAAGCTGTGGAAATGGACAAAACCGTGCTGGATCTGATTGCGGATCCCCTGCTCCACATCATCCGGAATTCGCTGGACCATGGCATCGAATCCGCTCAATCGAGACTGGCCGCTCAGAAATCATCCAAGGGTACTATTTCACTGGAAGCCCGGCATGTGGGAAGTGAAGTGTGGTTCATTGTTCAGGACGATGGCCGTGGTCTGGATCGTGAAAAAATCAGAAAAAAAGCACTTCAACAAAATTTAATTGAAGAACAAGGAATTTATTCTGACCCGCAAATCTGGGCATTGATCATGCGCCCCGGATTTTCCACAGTGGACAATGTGACTGATATTTCCGGCAGGGGGGTCGGCATGGATGTGGTTCAGAAAAATATTGATCAGTTGAAGGGCAGCATTTTGATTGACTCCATGCCTGAAAAAGGAACCACCTTCACCTTGCGGATTCCACTGACACTGGCGTTGATTGACGGCATGATCACCAGGGTTGGCGATTCCCGCTACATCATTCCGATTGATTCTATCCGTGAAATCATTCAACCCGGAGAAGTGGATTGCAGTGAACTTTTGAATAAAGGAGAAATTCTCAATCTCAGAGGTACGCCAGTGAAGGTGGTACGCCTGCATTTGCTGGATGGAACAGAACCCCGGCATTCCCGACTCCATGCGGGAACCATGATCATCCTTGAATCAGACCGGGAACAGATTGCGCTGTTTCTGGATGAGGTTCTGGGACAACAGCAATTCACGGTTAAGGCGCTTCCCCGTGTATTTCAGCATGTGCCCTGGCTGATGGGATGCACCATCATGGGCGATGGTGGTATCAGCCTGATCCTTGACTGTCGGAAATTAATCCATGCCATAGCCTCAACAGGAACATCATCCATTTGAATTATGGTTCTGTTCTCAGTGGCAGTTTGCCCTCGTCCAAACTAAAACTGGTTCAAGCATGGATTGAAATCCACGGCTACCAACTTAACCCGATACAGATGGTCGTAAAATTGTAGACAAAATTGTCCGTCCTGCCTGACCCTTGCATGGGTTCTCTAATTCATTGAATTTACAAAGTGTATCGGCTTACGTTGATAGCCGTTTTTTTCAAAGTTCGGCGTTCCCCACAAAAACCTGAACTCACCGTTCGATTCAAAATATATCTCCCTGTATTCATGATAACCTTTGTTGTTTATGTACAAAATGTTGGACATATTACCAAACAATGATTATACATGTACAATAAACCTTACAATAAGGAGGATATTATGAGAGTTGTCAATTTTAGTGAGGCAAGAAACAATTTAAAATCGATTCTGGATCAGGTAGTAGCTGATGCGGATTATACGGTAATTACTCGTCGAGATTCTGAAAACGCTGTAGTGATGTCCCTGGACACATTCAATAGTTATATGGAGACGGTACATCTTCTTCGCTCACCAGCCAATGCGGCCCATTTAGCCAAATCAATTGAACAATATAAAAATGGAATCATTCAAGAAAGAGAATTGATCCATGAGTAGAAAATTAGCCTGGACTGATGAAGCATGGGAAGGATATCTCTATTGGCAATCTCAGGATAAGAAAACATTAAAACGGATCAATAAATTGGTTGAAGATATTAAAAGACAACCGTTTGATGGGATTGGAAAGCCTGAAGCATTGAGGGAAAATTTATCGGGATTTTGGTCTCGTCGAATTGATGATACCAACCGATTAGTATATGCAGTGGATGAAATTTATATTACTGTGATTTCATGCAGATATCACTATTAAATTACATTAAAAAATCGAACAAGTCGTTCGAGACGGATTGCTTACAATGCGCGTTGCTCCGTTTCAGCAACCGGTGACCGATATGTGTTCGCCCAACAAAGAAAGAGAGATTCAATGGATGACTACACGCTTCTGATCGACCTACATAAACAAGGTCATCGGCAAGGTCCAGGCGGTGATGCAGAAACAGAACAGGCTCTCAACCTCTCAATGATCAACCGTGATGCTCCGCTGAAGATTGCGGATATTGGTTGTGGTACAGGTGCGTCCACTCTTCTGCTTGCAAAATTTTTGAAAAAGTCTCATATCACCGCGGTGGATTTTCTTCAGGACTTTCTGGATGTTCTAAACAAAAAAGCCGAAATCGCAGGAGTTGCAGACCGGATATCCACACTTACACGCGCCATGGATGACTTGCCATTCGCCGATGAAGAATTGGACGTCATTTGGTCGGAGGGCGCCATTTATAATATTGGCTTTGAGAAGGGCGTACAGGACTGGCGGCGTTACCTGAAGACAGACGGTCTCCTCGTTGTTTCAGAGATTACATGGATTTCGGATTCCCGGCCTGCGGAAATTCAGACTCATTGGGACAACGAATATTCCGAGATCAATTTGGCCTCCGCCAAAATCAGGGTTCTGGAGAAGCACGGTTACTCACCCATCGGATACTTTGTTTTGCAGGAACACTGCTGGCTGGAAGAGTACTATCGCCCAATGCAAGCCAGATTCGATGATTTCCTGAGTCAAAATGGCAACAGTAAAGAAGCATGTGAGATTGTGGCCGCCGAACGACACGAAATTGATCTTTACGAAAGAAACAAAGCTCACGTTAGTTACGGGTGCTATATTGCAAGAAAACTGAGATAGAATGGCGAACAAAGATGACAACCACACCGATAATGTTCTTTTCCTGAGGTTCCATGCTTGATCTTATCCTGGATATTCTGCCATTTGTTGTTTTTGTGATTGGAAAACGATGGAAAGGACTCAAGGAAGGTATTCTTGCCAGCCTTTGTTTTGCCTCGTTGGCTTTGATTTATCACGGTATCACCAACGGTTTGGGGCCAGTGTTTATTTTTGTGCTGGTTTCATTGGGACTGTTTCTGCTGATGGGCTGGATTTCCTATTCAAAACAGAATGAAGTCATTTTTAAATTACAGCCAGCTATCGCGGGAGGTGTGTTTGGTGTCATTTTGCTGATTGCGTTTTATGCTTTTGATTATTCTGTGTTGTTGGAACTCATGAAGGACATGGGACAATACATGCCTCCTGAATATCAGGGAACACTGGATAATCCCCAAATGAAATCCGTGCTGTATTTTCTGTCACGAAATCTTGGCATGGGTTTGCTGATTCTTTCAGGCTTCATCACACTCGCGGCCTACAAACTGAGTGATTGGTGGTGGTTGACATTTCGTTTTGTGGGATTTTATGTGGTGTTTTTTATTGCTATGATCTATGCCTACCAGACCCCATAATTCTAACCCGCACTCTGAATAGCAACTATGCCTGAATCTACAAAATCCGGGAAATCACCTCTGTTTCAGGATACCCAAAAGGCCCTGAAAAAATTTCTGATGCCTGAAAACAAAGATGATTCACCGTTCCATACCTTGAAATTTGTGGAAGATCTTCCTCAGCGAATTCAGGTGGAAGTGGCTAGAACCCAACTAAAACTCAGAGACATCCTTGCATGGAAAACAGATTCTGTGGTAGCGTTTCCCAAAATTATTGGTGAACCGATGGAAGTCCTGATTGGTGAGCGCTTGATCGCAAGGGGGGAGGTGGTGGTGGTCAATAACCGTTACGGCCTGCGTATCAGTGAAATCACTCGACTGGATGAAAAACCGGGATCCCGCAAATAACCCGTTGTATACCAAGGTTTTCGTGTGTTTCTGGAAACCTCACTTTCCTTCAAAATTTGTTGTTCAGGAGATCATTATGTTTGACATGGGCGAACTGTTAAAAAAAGCACAGGAATTGTCACAAACCATGCAATCCCAACAGGAAGAGCTGGCACATAAAACCGTCAATGTTTCTGTTGGTGGCGACATGGTCCGCATGACTTTCAATGGGAAACAGGAAGTCAAAGCCATCACCATTGATCCTGAGGTGGTAGATCCTAATGATATCACAACCCTGCAGGATCTGATCATGTCCGCAATCAATGAAGGCGTCCGCCAAAGTCAAAAACTGGCACAGGATTCATTGGGACAACAATTGGGAAATCTTGCCGGAATCAAAATTCCAGGCATTAACAGTTAATGATTGAATAAAGACACAGGAGATCACCATGGGTGGATTGAGCCAGAAACAATGTGTTCCCTGTCAGGGAGGAGTCCTTCCACTGCAAGGAACAGAACTACAGCAACTCCTGGGCCAACTCGATAGCCAATGGCAACTGGTCGAAGAACACCACCTGGAAAAAGAATACCGTTTTCCAGATTTCAAATCCGCTCTTGATTTTACCAACAAGATTGGTGCGCTTGCAGAGTCAGAAGGGCATCATCCCGACATTCATCTGGCATGGGGACGTGTCAAACTGGTCTATTGGACTCATAAAATTGAGGGCTTGACAGAAAGTGATTTCATCATGGCCGCCAAATCAGATATGTGTTTCACCTGAAAAGCTTGTGTGTCTGGATCTAACCGCACACACATTTCCCTGTTTTCCCGCCATCCCCAACTAATCACACAAATCTCCTGAGAACCCCGGTTTCATTGTGAGTCCGGGGTTCTGCCCCGGTTGAATTGAATTTTGAGAAATGGATGATAAAAAACTGGACAAGAGAATAACACTGTTATACTAAGATAACGCCGTGATAAAAATTGGGAGGTGAGGATGGAACTCAAACAGGAAAAACTAGACAACAAAGCGCAACTCAGACAGCGAATTCTGGATCAGGCAAGCCTGCTATTGACGGAGGAAGGCCCCCAGGCCCTGTCAATGCGAAAGTTGTCAAAACAGGTGGGCGCCTCGACCATAGTTTTGTACACATACTTTCAAAACAAACAGGATATTTTCAATGAGCTTTATCTCGAAGGATTCGCTCGTCTGCGTCAGGATCTCGAAACGGTTCCTGTACATGAAAATCCGTTGGAGTATGTTATGGATCTGGGGCGTGCATACCGCAACAGTGCCGTGAAAAATCCTACTTATTATCAAATAATGTTCAGCCAAAGTGTCCCAGATTTTACGCCACCTCCAGAAAGTCTGGAGAAAAGTCAGCAGAGCTTTAATGTCCTTGTCAAGGCCGTCCAGCGTTGTCGTGATGCCAACATCCTCAAACCCGGTGACGTTCTGGAAATTGCCCAGGTTTTGTGGGGAACGTTGCATGGCATGGTCAGTCTGGAACTGTTCGGATATTTTTCCAGCAAAAAATCAGGAAAGGAGCGACTGGAGGAAGCCATGCTGATTCTCAAAGAAGGACTCATCCACATCGAAGGAGAAACTATATGATCACAATTTGGCACCAAATGATTAAGGAACGAAATATCAGTCAGTTAAACTCAATATTGTCTGAGGATATTGTGTTGCACTCACCCATTGTGCATACACCGCTTGAAGGCAGAAAAATTGTGTCGCGCTATCTGACAGCAGCTTTTCACACATTTCTCAATGACAGTTTTCACTATGTACGAGAGGTGATTGCCGAGTCAACCGCAGTTCTTGAATTCACGGTTGAACTCGATGGTGTTTTCGTGAATGGCGTTGATATGATTTCGTGGGACAATGACGGCAAAATTGTAGATTTCAAAGTCATGATCAGACCGTTGAAAGCCGTTAATCTGATTCATCAAAAAATGGGAGCCATGCTGGAAAAACTGGAGCAGAATCAAGCCCTGTCATTCCAGTAAGAATTTTTCTCTGAAAATATAAAATTCCTGAGTGTATTTGATCAAAGGGTGGCTCTGACTGAAACTATTTTCACAAGGGCTATCTGTGTTGATTCACCTTAACTATATGAGGTTTCATGGGAGCAACCGCCTTTAAAAAAGCAAAACTCGACAGTCATTATGATGTGATCATCATCGGATCAGGAATCAGTGGTTTATGTGCGGCCGCACTGCTTGCCAAAGCAGGTAAAAAAGTTCTCGTCCTAGAAAAACATTATACCGCGGGAGGTTATACTCATACCTTCACACGAAAAGATTATGAATGGGATGTGGGGGTGCACTATATTGGCGAAGTGCATCGGCCTCAATCGATTCTCAGACGGATCTTTGATGATATTTCTGAAAAACGACTGCAATGGGAACCCATGGGTGATGTGTATGATCGTGCCATTTTTCAGGATAAAACCTATGATTTTGTTGCAGGTCTTCCTCAATTCAAAGAAACCATGAATGGTTATTTCCCCAAGGAAACAAAGGCGATCCAGGGCTACATTGACAAAGTATTTGAACTCAATCAAACCACCCGCAATTTTTTTGCGACAAAAGCCATGCCGCCTTTGCTGGGACAACTGGCCTCACCATTGATGGCAAAAAAATTTCTCAACCTGGCCAATCAGACCGCAAAGGAAGTCATTTCCGGTTTGGGCAGCAGTCCTGAATTGATGGGCGTGTTGTGTACCCAGTGGGGCGATTATGGATTGCCACCCGCTGAAGCGAGTTTTGCGATTCAGGCCATGATCTCCAAACATTATTTTGATGGAGGAAACTATCCTGTGGGTGGTTCTGCCAGCATTGCGGAGTCTATTATCCCAACCATTGAAAAAGCTGGCGGTCAGGTGCTGATACGTGCGGGTGTCAAGGAAATTGTGATTCACAAAGGCAAAGCTGTTGGAGTTCAGATGGAAGATAACCAAATACTCAGGGCTGAAGCGATCATCAGCAGCACAGGCATCATGAACACCTTCAACAAATTACTGCCTGCTGATAATTCGCGGTTGGAACCAATCCGTAAGAAAATCAGGCAACACGTTCGTCATTCCGCGGGACACATCTGTTTGTATATCGGGCTCAAACAAACAGATGCTGAACTCGGACTGACAAAACCCAATCTCTGGATTTTCCCGGACTATGATCATGATGAAAACATCAGGAAATACCTGAAGGATCCTACAGCGGATTTCCCGGTTGTTTATATTTCTTTTCCATCCACCAAAGATCCTGACTGGAACAAACGTTATCCCGGACGTTCCACCATTGAAATTGTCAGTTTCACGCCTTATGAATGGTTTGAAAAATGGGAAAACACCCAATGGTACAAACGTGGAGAAGACTATCTGGATTACAAGGAAGCATTGTCGCAGCGGTTGCTTTCCGTGTTGTACAAGCATGTCCCACAGGTGCAGGGAAACATAGACTGCTATGAATTGTCCACGCCGCTTTCCACCAAACATTTTTCCAATTATGAACGTGGCGAACTTTATGGACTCGACCACACCCCGGAGCGTTTCCGGCAATCGTGGTTGAGACCCCAGACCCCTATCAGGAATCTGTATCTCACAGGACAGGATATTGTCACCGATGGTGTGACCGGTGCCTTGTTTGGCGGAGTACTGACGACCATCTCATTGCTCAAACGCAATGTGCTTGGCGAGATCATGTCACGAACCCGATAGCTCAGAAACAACAACGTCTTATGTTTCAAACAATGTGATCAACTCCATCCACCTTGGGGAAAAATGAAACTGTGTTGTTTCTAATTTTCCCCGCACCCCTGCTATGCCAGTAGTTTCTTGTTTGTAAAACTGGCTTGCCCAAAATCATGTTTCTTGTCAAAATGTCCCAAAACCACGGTTTGAATAAACTATTCTGAAAAAGGGACGTATGACTGATCAGGAACTCAAGGATCTGGTGGCCAGTCTGGCACAAGATCATAAAGCACTACGGGAAGCACAACAAGCAACCGACCGGCAAATGAAAGAAACGGACCGACGTCTGACTGAGCTGTCGAAAAACATAGGAGGTTTGAACAACAAGTTTGGCAGTTTTACGGAAGGCATGGCCTTGCCTTCGATGAGCAAGGTGCTAACCAACCGGTTTCAAATGAATGTGATCGCCCCGAATGTCAAGGTTCGCAAAGGCGGAG